>NZ_JEXG01000007.1:0-134388 GCF_000581275.1 Acinetobacter sp. 809848 | reverse complement strand
TGCGGGAGATAATATTCAGCCTGTCAAAGCCGGCTGGCAATGTGGCCAGCAGGCAAAGGATAGTGCTCTGCCCTATTGCAGTCAAGCACACAAAATGACATCTGTTTTAAAATAGATCATTAAAAAGTAAGGATAAATAATTAAAATCTATTGTTAAATTGAGTTTATAAAACAGATATTTTCTAGTTCGCTTGAAGCTATAGATAAACAACTAAGTTTTAAAACGATTTTATCTTCTGTCAATATATTCCAGATAACCCCTTCCTACTAATGGCTGTTCATAGAATTCGCCTTGCCATGTATATGAAGAAACGAAACCAGCAGCCAATCCAAAACAATAGGGAGTGTCTACATGTGCTGAAATATCTAGAACCTTTTGATTATTGTGATAAGCAACCCAGCGAAAAGTATTTGGTAAATTCATTGGAAAACCATCAGGTGTAATCTGTGGTTCTTCTTGAAGACTGGTTACTTCAAAAAGTATATCTCCGTTGTATTGAATTGATGTTCCATCAATATGACGGTAGTAAACAGAAGTCAAAATGGGTTGGTCTTCATAGCAAATAAAAGCCAGTAATAACTGCTGTTCATGGTCAATATTAATAACTTGATAGCTAAAGACTTTTACAGGAAGTTGAATATTCTCAACTAACCATTTGTTTTTGAGCATTGAGGTCGCTACAGCTTTCCAAGACTCAAGCGTACAAAGCCCTTTAATACTCTCACTATTGCCTTTTTGTTTAATGTAGCCGTCATAATGCATCAAGACACTAAAATGCTTATAAAAATTACTATAGGCAAACCATGAAATAGCTTTGGTAGGCTTTAAATGAAGTTCTAGTTCTAAATCTTCTCTTTTAGTAATTAATATAAATTCATCACCATCCTCATGCATGACACTTTGATTGTCAAAATTAATAGCGAAAGGAGTTTGGTTAAACTTGATATCATTTTTGATTGAAAATGTCCTGTAGGCCTCAGGCGTTGTCGATAATGCTGTTCCATGTACCAAAGAAGCTGTATCCCCTTTTCCATCTTTAGACATTTGATAGTTGGTATCTGTAATCGTAAATCCAACATAACCTAATACCGAAGCCCAAGATAAATATCGAAATGGTTCAGGTAAGTCAGGAATCATGACCCCGTAATGTGTACTACCAAAGCGCTTATAAAGCGTATGAGGACTGAGTTCAAACTCTTTTGGCAATGTTGCTTGTCGTTCTGGTGTAACAGCTCCCAACAATGAGCCTGAAAGTTTGGCAACCTTTTGATTGGCTTTGTCTTTAAAACTCTTTGGTAATCTATCGCTTGAGATTAACATTTTTAAGATCCTTTATTTTTATCTACTTAAAAAATGAAGTTCCATATTAGAACTTGATAATTTGCAATTGAATGTTAATAAAGGACATCTTGATCTAAGCAAATGCACTAAAACAAAAAAGCCAACTCTTTCGAATTAGCCCTAATTACCTCACGACCACGTCTGTGAAAATTGCTTTTGATTTTATTGTTCGCAACAATCTTCATCAATTTTTGTTATGACTTTAAATTAACCTTTCTTTGTGACAATCCGATTAAAGAAACATCCAAAATCTCTCCTAAACAAACTTCATACATAAAATATGTGTTTTAGAGAACTACATCACAATTTATATAGCTGTACATTTTAAAGGCATATTCCGCTAAACGACTAAGTCTATTATGCTTAAGTCATCTAATTGTTAAGTATGTATGATGGAACAGCAAACTTTATTACAAGAACTGAACTCACTCATTGAATACTACTCAAAAAGAACCGATTGCCCGCCTACTCGTATACGTATCGGCTATAGGGCTTATGCAAAATTGATGCAGTGCCCGCCTTTTGCAGATGAAGTGATGAACTCAGCCCTAGATCCAAATAAGCGAAAATATAAGAAGTTAAAAATTAAAATTACCAAAGATGATAATCAATTGGAACTGGAATAGGTTTATAAGAACCAGAAATTTCATATTCTATTTAAAGACAAAAAGCCCATGAACTGAGCTTTTATCTTTTATAAAAAGCAAATAGTCTTTAAAACTCGACTTGTACCGTGACCGTGTCTTGGTAAGTTCCCGCTGGTACTGTATCTGCGTTTTCATCAACAATTTTTGTAGTAAACACATAATTCTGCTGAGTTACTCCATTATGTACGCCTGGGTTAATCGTTGCATTTAAACTCGACCAACGTTCGTTACCGCTTCCCCATCGATCATTCGATGAGTTCTTGAAAATATCGTATTTTAAAAATGTATCACCCGTTTGCGACTTCATAGCTCGTTGGTCGCCATTTTGAGGGGAAAGTCCATTATTTAAACTGACATAGTATGGGGTATTTACCGAGCAACGGATTCCCATAGAAGACTGGACAGGTTCAAGCTTGGAAGCAAACGCTGCTGTACCAAAGTTTACGTCTTGAGCTAAAATTCGACAGTCTGGAAGCACGGTAATGGAGAGTGAACCAAGCGAGTCCGCTCCACTTCCCCAGTTAAAACCAATACCTAATGCCCCACGCCTAAACCCAGGGCTTTCAAAGAACACCCCGATTCCCACAATCGCAACTGCGGGTACAGAATAAAACCATTTTACTTTTAACGGTGAGTCAGCTTGATACACGCCTGGTGATACACTTTGCCCAGCCGGAAGGCGGATATAGAAAGGCAAGTTGCCATCTGGTCCACTAAAAAGATTGACCAGCGTAAAGCTACTCATGTCTTTTTCTTGGCCTAAACTGATGATTTCATTATTACTATCTAAAATAACAGCATTAAGTTTTTCTCCAGTTTGAGCATTGGTAAATGAATTCGACATTTGTTCAACTCGATATTTTAGATATGTCATGTTCGCCAAAGCCAAACTAAAACCTGTACACGATAAACCCGAATTAAACTGTGAAGAGTTTTCACCGTTTTCCGTTAAATAGATAGACGGAACCGAAATAGTAGATGAACCGGAAGCACTCACACTACATGCAGCATGAGCCAAATTTCCAGCCAGCATCATTCCAGAAAACATACATAAATGGCTGAGTAATTTTTTTGTTCTTATTTTCATGGTAAAGATACCTCATGACACATAACAGGCTTAACCACCACAATCTGTTGCTTGGCTTGTTCTACATCTACAGAAAAATCTGCCTTACATACGCTCTGATCCGAACGTTGAACAGTTACGGTATTATTGGGTTTTAAGTTTTCTAAATAGACAATCCCATCCATTCCCACATAAGATGACTCTTGGTCAGCTCTATGCACCACTGAACCAACAGGAATAGGTTTTCCGTCTGTTTGAGTTAAATAAACGTTGGCAGCAATAGACTGATGAACTGGAAACTTAATCACAACACCCGAGCCGCGTTTAGCAGCAATACGTTGTTCAACTTGCGTGATGGTGAAGTTTGAAGGCAAATCGATTGGGTCGACGCTGTATTTGCCCGAATAGTAAGGCGTTACCGATGGTACAAAAATATGCCCTTTCTTATTACTGCGACCAATTAAACTGTTTTCGTATCTAACCAGAACATCTGGTACTTGATTGGTATCGACCAATGCAAAAGAATCACCTAAACGATTTGAAGCAAATATCTCCCCCGCCATATAAATAAGCGAACCAGATAGACCAAACCAGTAGTTATAGTCATGGTTTCCAGACATACCAAAGTCGGTATTGATATAACCATTGCGGTAATTGACGCGTGCCTGATTTAAATCTTCACTATTTTCATTAAAGCGTCGGGTCAAGTCGACACCCAAACCACCTTCAGAAGGAACAGAGCGGTTGAAGTTAATGTAACCAGTATCGCCTTGCTTATTAAATGCATAACCTGAGTTAACAGTCGCGTTTCGCTGAAACAGTGGTATCGAAAGTTGAAATGCAGCACTCCACTCTTTTTCAATAAAATCACGGTTCGCACTTAACGAAACAGTCGCACCATTCATATAAGTCGGCAAAACAGGTGCCCATGACAAGTTTAAGAAGCGATTTTTAAAGTCATTCGCCTTAGTATTAATATAACCGACGCCAAATGTGCCTGAGTTTTTGGTCGCAAAGTAAGTATTGGCCGTTAAGCTTTTATTGCTATTGACCGAAATTAAATTGCTATATTGCAGCCGTGAAAGATCGGTATATTCATCATCGCGCTGGTTATGGTTAATACTAAAACCAAACCGATTACGGTTATAGCTGTACCCGACCGTATATTGATTACCCTCTAAATCTTTAGCTCGATCTTCAGACATAGACTTATCGGCCTTACTTTGGCTAAAAGAAGCACTCAGCACACCTAAGTTTGCAAGCTTGAGTACAGACCCTGCACCCAATAACTGTAAGTCTGAAGAAAGTTCTGTACGACCTTCTACGGTAAACCAGTCATTGACCCCATAACGGGCATCGGCTGCACTTGCAAATTTTCCATAAGAAAAGTTCTTAAGTCCGTAGTCTTCACGAATTTTCCCTAAAGACAATGAGTAATCAAATAAGCCGGGCTTGAGCAAAGTATTAGAAATATAAAATGGGACCGCTGTTGTAACCTGACGCCCGACTGCATCGGTCGTGACCACAACAGCTTCCCCTTTACCATTAATAAAAGGAACATTGTTTAAAATAAACGGCCCAGACTGTACCTCTGTTGAACTGGTCTTTTGACCATTAATAATTAAATCGACTGTACTTGGCAACGCGGCTTGCCCAATAAACTGTGGCAATGGATAGGTAATTAAATCGGGTCGAGTTGAATAATTTCTCTGTACCTGAAAACCACCTAGACGGACAGAGCTTCCCCAAGTCGTTTTACTACCGGTAATAATGTCACCTAGTACAAAAGATGTAGCGTTATTTTGGTTATCAAATTGCCAAGATGTATCATAACGACGATAGCCATCATTGTCTAAAGACTCGGCGTTACCTTCATTTTTATATTGATTTTTGACATAGACACCAGAGTTTTTAATAACCCCTAACGGAGAGAAAAAACGCTGCTCAGTAAATAAACTACTGGTTGAACCACCTTGATAGGGTCTATAAGTATAAAAATCATAGTTATTGAGCAGCCCTATACCAGATTGAGCAACGACAGGCTTATACCATGAGTCTTTACCTAAAACTTGAGTCGGCATCCAAGCAGGTGGAAAGTTAAGCTTAAAATATTGGTTTGATGATTGATATTCATAGCTTACATCTTTCAACTTATCTAAAGATATCCAGTCACTTGCATCACCACTAAACCCCAAAGTTAAGATATCTTGATTGGTTAAAGCGGTCTCGTTGTTTGTCAGTAGCTCCTGAGGAATGTGAATTTCTAACTCATCGATCAGCTTGTTTTTTTGTATGAAGTACTCATCATTTTTAACAATGACAGGCACAACCTGCTGAACTGAATATTGGTTTACAACCAAGTCTAGATATAGCTTAAACAATTGATTAATTTCGTTAATATCTTTTGGTGGTGGAGGCAAATCGCCAGCAACAGCAACATTTGGAATATTTGAGCATCCACCCGACAACAAAATTAGCAAAATACTTTTGCATAAATTATTATGCCGAAGGATCATGTTGGATCCTCCATTTTTGTGATTTCGATCAACTCTTGTTTTATGCCAGAGCTATCAACACCATAAATTTTAGAAGTTTTTAACAATTCATTTGCAGTCGTCTTATCAATAGCAAACTTCACAGTACTATTCGATAAAACATAGCCAAAAGCAGCTTTCCCTAAAGAAATATCATTGCCAGTTTTTGAAGTTTTAAGTGCCGAAAGACGCGCAAATTTCTGTCCATTATTTTTTAAATATAGCTCAGACTGGCCTTTGTCATTGTTACGGACGGACCACTGTAAAACGGGTTTGGCTAAAGGATTTTTTGCATTCGCTTTTTGGCTCTCTTCAGTTAAGCCACTACCCAGACCTTTTCCATAGGCAAATAACGGAATTGAGTAACGCATTTGGAAACTCACTTTAGAAGCGTCTTGCTCGTTTCCATCAGAAAGGCGAATCGGTAACTCATCTACAATCAACCGATATGACTGTTCTTTGCCATCTGGCAAATTGACGCTTTTGGTTAAACGAAGCATATGCTTCTCACCTGCTTTAATTTTAGCTACAGGCGGGCTTGGTATAATTTCGGATTGCTCATTATAGTTATCTTCTAAGCCATCTTGATTCCATTTAAACACTCGAATTTGCACCATCGCATCGGTCTTGCCGGTATTTTGAAGCCAAACCGCTGTTGCTTTTTCATTGGCTTCAATTTTTGGATAAATAGGCCAAATTAAAAAAGTTGCTTGCGCCATCACAGGTGTAACAAGTGATAATGTACTTGCAAATAAAAAAGATTTTAAAATGCCATTTTTAATAAATGCAGAATTGTTCATACAAATCACCATGTAATCATTATTGAAACAGTATCTTTATAAATTCCAGCAGTATGTGGTTCATTATTATTTTCTAAATCAACGACACCATATATTTCAAAATTTGCCAGACGGCTTGTAGGTGTTGTGGCAGGTAATAAATATTTATTACCGACAACATATTCAGTAGACAAACTGCTAGAGTTATATAACTTATAAGGCAAATAATTCGAAGATGAACCATTTTTCATACGTCTTATATTATTCTGTAGATTTTCACCACCATCTATAGAAATACTAACAGGCAAGCTTTCAGTACAACGAATATTCCAAGATTCTTTGCTATTTATAATATTAGAAACGACTTTATCTTTTGATAAAGCTGAATATTTACCAAAATCCATTTTCTGTTCGATATTATCTATTGAGCATCCATTTTCAATTTCAGCCTGAACTTTAAAACTAGAATTTAATTGAGAATCTACCGCATATACAAATGGACTTACAGATAGCAATAATATTGCTTTAAAATAAAAATATTTCATTTTCTTAAAACTCAATTGTAATTGGCACTATATCTCTATACTCACCCTTAGATATACGACCACCATCGTGTATGGCTTGACCAAAAATATCGATATTCTTTTTAGTATTCATATCATTAAGAATAAAAGCATCATTCGCTCTAATCACTTGTTTATCTAAACCATAGAGCAAGTTATAAGCAACAAAATCTCTACCATTACTTAATGCATGATAATAATTTTGTGAAAAATAAGCAGGAACTTTACTATCATTATTTCCAGAACCAAATATTATTTTTACAGTAGAAATACCAGCACACTGTATCTGTAAACCAGAGTTTCCATTATTTATCAAACTTGCGTCGATCACCCCATTAAAACCAGTTGAGGTTTCACCAAAATCAACAGTTCCGAAATTTAAATTTGTCGCATTATTTTCAACAACTTTATTATTAATAGAACAAGAAGGTAATAATTCAATTTGATTTGTTAACTTAGCTCCAATTTCACCCGCATTTAATGAAGAAATTAAAAAATAAGAAATTATAAATATAGAACCGCGATTAAATATCATCTCCCCTCCATTTAAAACAGGTTCACTCGCTTTTAAGTAAACCTGCCACTCAATCAATTATTTCTTTTTATATTTAGAAATTTACAGTAACTAATAGAGTATCTTTATAATCACCTTGGGCTTTTGCTGTGCCAGTGTTTGGAGCAATTGCACCGAAAATTGGTACCGCTGTAGCTTGGCCACTAACTGTAGTGAACTGTTGTGGCTGGTTTACAACATAAAGGTTTGTACGAGCAGCATCGCGGTAAACGTTATATGCAACTACATCAGCAGAAGCAGTATTTTTTAAAGTACGGTCTGTACGTTCACCACCATCAATTGCAACTGTAAAATCAACAGGATCCGTACCGTCACAAGTCACAGAAATATTACCGCCTGTTGCTGCTGAAGCGACTTCAGCTGTTAATACGTTGTTCCAAGTACCAGAAGTTTTACCAAAATCTAAAGTACCAAACTTGTTCATATTCCCTTCAGTTTGACTACCACCTACAGTACAGCCTGTTGAGATATTTAATTTAACGTCAACCTGTCCAGTAACAGCCGCTTGAGTATTTACCGCATAACCAGCAACTATTAATGCTGCAAGAAGTGATTTCTGAATGTTTTTCATATTCATAACCTACATATATAATGATTAGTTTTGTAGAACAAAATGAATCAAACTCAATAAATAAAATATGTCCACTTTGTTTTATATATAAAACAAACTACCTTTTACTATTGTGTGATTCTTTTCACAATTTAATAACAATTATTTAACTTGTATACACACATTACAAAAAGACTATGTTTACTTATTTAAAATTCTTTCTTTAACAGTTAAAAAAACACCTAACTAAATACCCACCCCTACTTTAAAAAAAAGTCCAAGAAATAGAGAAAATAAATATCATCTATCAAATAAAAATTAGTCAATATTTATTCAAATACAATAATTTATAGATTCAATAAAATCATAAGAAACTCATTATTATTTAAACAGGTCACACGACCTATTTTAACTATTACTTAAGAGACAAAAATAAGTCACACGACCTATTTTTTAATTTTAGATTAGGTCATATGACCGATATTAAAAAATTATAGGTCACATGACCCATAATTAGTTTAATAGAATTTAAATATTTTATTTATATTTTTCTAATTTCATGGTTTAGAATGCCTTTTTTTAAATAGTACTTACAGGCTGGATAATGATCAAAATTGATACCTTTGATACTATGCAAATAAAGAAGTCCTTTACCACACTAAAAGGACAAGAAAGAGTAAAGCAAATCTTAAAAAATGCTGAGATAGTTTTTCTTACCAAAGGTTATTCTGGTTTTAGTATGCGAGGAGTTGCAGCTCAATCGAATATTAGTTTAAGTACCTTACAGCATTATTTCCAAAATAAAGATAGTTTATTAAAAGCTTTACTCGATAAATTAATTTTCGACTATATACAGCGTATAGAAATTTTAATCAACTTAAATGCAAATGAGCCACCCTTGCATCGGTTTATGAATATTATCACCAATATAATATATGAAATAGAACAACCGGTCATTACGCATACATTTAAAGAGGTATTTTCTATTTCAGATCACTTACCCTATGTATATGATTCTTTATCAATGATACAAAAGTATAATTTTGAACTTATATATAAAATTATACTCCCTATTCATAATAAAATCTCATCAGAAGAATACAAAGAAAGAGCCATAATTATAATTACACAGCTCAACGGTTATTTAGTTCAACATTCAAACAAAAATACAGATGAATGCTATAAACAATTTCTAAGAAATATACTTTTAAAAAATATATCAAGATTAGTTAGTGAACCATAAAATTAAAAACATAGGAGTATTTCTCCTATGTTTTAATATAAAATTTTCCTATCATATCCCTACATTAATGTTAAAAAACAACCATAAGAAATGATTAAAAAAACTAGCTAGTCTTATTAGCTATTGAAGAATAAATTAAATCAAAACATAATAATCGCAATGATCAAAATTGAAATTTCAATCTTTTAGAGAATCTTAATGGATAATGCTAAAGCATTAAAATTTATAAGCTTTATGCTCGCTTTCTTGTGGTTTTATCAAGGACTGGTTCCTAAACTAATTTTTATTAACTCTGATGAAATATTTGTATGGCAAACCATCGGACTTTCTTTTGAGTATGCAAAACTTGCAGGGCGCGCGAGCGGTATAGCTGAAATTATTTTTGGTTTATTGTTTCTTTTTTATACTCATAAATATATTCACTATTTAAGTATTTTAGGTTTATTCGGTTTACTATTCTTAATTGGTTTTTTAAAACCTTCTACACTTATCTCGCCTTATAACCCTATCGTAATGAATATTTCGATGATAAGTTTATCAATTATCTATTTGCTTTTATTAAAAGAGCAAACAACTCATTTTCATAAAGCTGCTCAATAGCGTTAATTTTAAAAAAATTTAGAGATTTCAATGAGTTTATCTAGTCGTGAAGTTGGCTGCGTAGTCATCACTGGAAGCACAAAAGGTATAGGTTTAGCACTCGCCCACGCTTTTTTAGATCTGGGATGTTCAGTTGTCATCGCTGGACGAAACGCGGAGCATCTTAAGCATGCTCTCACTCACCTAGAAAATCATTTTAGTAAAGAAAAATTTATTGGTTCATGCTGTGATGTGACACAAATTGCAGATTTACAAGCCTTATGGGAGGGAGCAATTCAGCATTTTGGACAAGTAAATGTGTGGATTAATAACGCAGGCAGCTGCCACCCAACGAAAGAGTTTATTGACCTTCAGCCAGATGAATTAAATGCAGCCGTTTCAACTAATATTTTGGGCACTTAGGTACTTCCACCAATAAAAATGCTCAGTAAAAGCTTTTCTAAAAAACTCTTACTGAGCTTTATGACTAATCCACACCCTCATTCTCTGAAGTATCTTCTTTATTTAAAATCCGCCCTTCTTGTTTTGGTCGAATCAATGGCGCAGTTGGTCTTGGATGATGAGTATGTGTATATTGCATACCTGCTCCCGCATTGACGTCATCTGCAGCGATTTCAGTTTCAAAACGCTCATTATCGAGATCTCGAATTTCCTCGGTAATTCTTTCTACTTCGTCTTCATCTACACCCAGTTCTTGCAAAATCACACCGCCAAACTTAACTGCAGATTCAAACGTTTCACGAATCATAAAGTCCACTTTTTGTTTAACTAAATGCAGTGAATGCTCACGGTCATATGAACGGACTAATAATTTTGCCAAAGGAAATTCATGGGTCACGAGTTCTACAATTCTATTGGTCGTTTCCTTGCTATCTACACACACCACAATCGCTTGTGCTGTTGCGGCGCCAGACGCATGCAGAATATCTAGACGGCAACCATCGCCATAATAAATTTTAAAACCAAACTTTTCGGCGTTTCTAATCATGTCGGTATTATTATCAATAATGGTGACATCGACACCTCTTGCTAATAATAATTGACTAGTAACCTGTCCAAAGCGCCCAAAACCAATCATTAAAACACTACCGCTTAGCCCGTCAGCAATGTCGATGTTTTCTAATGAAACCTTCGTTTTTGCTTGAGTAAAACGTTTGAAAATAATACCGACTATTGGGGTCAACACCATTGAAAGCACAACAATGGCGGTTAAGTTAGATTTAACGATACTATCAATAACTTGTGCACTTAGCGCAGCCGAGAAAAGTACAAAGGCAAACTCTCCACCTTGAGCCATAAGTAAAGCGCGGTCTAACGCTTCAGTATGAGAGCTTTTCGTTACTCGGGCGACCATATAAATCATGAGCGCTTTGACAAGCATTAGGGCAATTACACCACTCACAATAAGTTGCCAGTTTTGAGCAACTACCGATAAGTCCAATGACATACCGACCCCAAGGAAAAACAGGCCCAGTAATATTCCTCGGAATGGTTCAATATCCGCTTCAATTTGATGTCTAAAGGTCGATTCAGATAAAAGTACACCCGCCAAAAAAGCACCCATCGCCATAGTCAAACCGCTGACTTGCATCAGTAACGCTGCACCCAACACCACCAATAAAGCCGCCGCAGTCATGACTTCTCGGGCTTTAGCAGCGGCCAATAGTCTAAACAATGGGTTAAGTAACCAATACCCTGCCGCAATAAGCCCTGCAATTGCGAGTAAACCAATTCCTATATTTTCTAATCGTACCGATGTGCTTTCGACCACATGATTCGGTGCCATAAAAGCAACAATAGCCAGCAATGGCACAATGAGTAAATCTTCAAATAGTAAGATGGCTACAATCTTTTGTCCTCGGGGTTGAGTCAAATCCCCCCGATCACCCAATAACTGCATCACAATCGCAGTCGAGGTTAAGACGAACCCTGCCGCACCAATAAAAGCAACTTGCCATGTAAAGCCAAATAACAGCCCAACGCCAGTCAAAGCCAGCGCGCAAATAATAATCTGTAGCGTACCAAGGCCAAAAATTTCGCGCCTAAGACTCCACAAATGTGAGGGTTGCATTTCCAAACCAATCACAAAGAGGTACATCACAATTCCCAACTCGGCAATATGCAAAATTGCGGTGGAATCTTGAAAAAAAGCAAAACCGAATGGGCCAATAATTAGACCCGCAATTAAATAACCAAGTACTGAACCTAAACCAATACGTTTAAAAATAGGAACTGCAATGACAGCAGCCGCCAATAAAACCACAGGGGCAACCAAGCTAATTGAATGTGCTTCTGAGCTCATACATTTCTCATTTTATTTATCTGCAATTTATTCTATGTGAAACGAGGTTTAAGGGCGATTATTAGTTTTGAGAAAAAGCATCCTAAAAATTAAATGATTTAAGTCATCCGAAAATAAAAATTGAGCCTATAAATAGAAATCAAATACTCATGGACAAACACCCATAAAAAAAGCCCTAACGGGCTTTTTTTATATTAGGCAATAAATTTCAGCATGAGCTGAATGACTGTCGCATTAATTAAGTCGACAAAGAATGCGCCACAAAGCGGAACAATCAAGAAAGCCTTATGCGATGGACCATACATATTAGTAATGGCTTGCATATTTGCCACGGCTGTTGGTGTTGCACCCATACCGAAACCACAATGACCTGCTGCTAATACTGCTGCATCGTAGTTTTTGCCCATGACGCGGAACGTCACAAATGCCGCATATAAAGCCATCGTAATGGTTTGCGCACCTAAAATAACTACAAGCGGACCAGCTAAGTCGGCAAGTTGCCAAAGCTTTAATGAAAGCAATGCCATTGCTAAATAAAGCGACAAAGACGCGTTACCAAATACATCAATCGCGCGGTCGAAAATATCAATTTTCAACACGCTTTCTAAAATATTTCTTAAGATTACACCGCCACCGAGTGCCCAAACGAAAGTTGGTAACTCAAACCACGTTCCCTTACTAAAGCCAGTCATAAATTCAGCAAACGCTAAACATGCTGCAAACATACCCAGTGTAGTAATTGCATTATCGGCAGTAATTAAACGGACTTGATGCGGGTTTTCAAACGGAGCAAGGTCATCTGAATTTTGTTCAAGATGTGTGTCGCGATTTTGGATTTCAGCATTGGTTTTTGGTTGAGCAAGACTGTAACGATTAATGAGTAATTTCGCTAACGGCCCACCAATCACACCACCAATAATCAAGCCAAAGGTCGCACTCGCCATACCTAATGCTAAAGCACCCTGAATACCATGCTGGGTTTCTAAAATTTCACCCCATGCGCCAGCTGTACCATGACCACCTGTTAAGGTAATTGAACCTGCAATCAAACCAATAAGTGGGTCAAGACCCAATAATGTCGCAAGGCTCATACCAACAGCATTTTGTACAACAATGAATGATGCAACACAAATTAAGAAGATGACTAAAGCAGTACCACCTTCTTTAAGCTTCATAAAATTGGCACTTAAACCAATTGAAGCAAAGAACACGAGCATAAAGCTGGTTTGTAATTCGCTACTAAAAACAATGCTATACCCCCACAAAGTGTGGACAAGTAAAGAAACTACAGCAGCAACCAAACCACCAGCTACAGGTTCAGGGATATTATAACGTTTTAAAAAATCAATTCGATTAACAAGAAAGCGGCCCAACAATAAGACGATAACCGCCGAAATTAGTGTATAAAAACCATTAAAAACAAATTCCATATATGCTACTTTCTGATTACATTCCTAATGGATTGTAAAATAATTATATTTTATTTTTTATTATTTAAAAAAAACACAAACAAACTTTACAAAAACCATCTTTATTTAAAAATAACTATATAAATCAAAATATTGTTTTAAGTATTTAGTAAAAAATCATGATGTACCCTCTCCTAAATTTCTATCTTGCTTTGAGAATTAATTTTTTTAAAAGTTTTAATGCTCGAGTGATGAAATCAAGACATCTGGTTGCCTCAATCTTATTACTCTTTTTTTAAGCAACAGTATATTGCGCTAAGCTAAGCTCTAACTTGATACATTTAAAGAAAAATCCTGTCTTTTGGGTCACTGAACTTCTGCATCATTCACTTTAATATCCTTCAAAGACCAGCTCTTTACTGTTCTGGGCAACATCTTTATAGGTTTTATATTCAATGAGTTTATTGCTTAAAGTTCGTCAGAACGTTCCACAGCTACAATCTATTAAAAAATCTCTTCAGACACGTGCTGGTCAAAAAATACCTCACATGCTGATCAATGCATCAGATCTCTTTTTCAGAGGCCCTCAAATTGCCTTATCAGGAAAAACCCCATTTGATGTGATTCATAAGCATGAAATCATTACCTTACGCCATTATAAAAATGAGACTAGCTTATCCACACATAAACACCGTGTACCTTTAGTTATTGTTCCTCCATTAGCAGTGAACATGCTCATTTACGATTTGTTCCCTACGCGTAGCTTTGTACGCTATTTTTTAGCGCAAGGTTTTGATGTCTATTTAATTGACTGGGGCATCCCGACTCGGCACCAAGCAAAATATAACTTCGGTACTTATATTAAAGTTTTCATGCCAGAGATGTTAAAGCAAGTTCGCCTACACAGCGGTCAGCAACAGCTTTCTTTACATGGTTGGAGTTTGGGCGGCGCGCTTTCGCTCTGCTATACCGCATTGTTTAAAGATAAAGATATTAAAAATCTAATTATTCTCGCTTCCCCTATCGACACACACAAAGCAGGTTATATGGGGAAACTATACGGTAGTCTTACCAAACCCGCAGAATGGGTTCGCAAACATACGCCATTTCGTATTCGCCATCATGTACCAAGTGAAGCATTTCATATTCATGGCTGGCAAAACACGCTTGGCTTTAAATTAACGGATCCGATTGGAAATTTGAAAACATATTGGGAACTTTTTAAAAATCTAGATAACCGAGAGTTTATTGTCGATCATGCAACCTCAAGTTCATTTATCGATAATATGCTGGCCTATCCGGGCGGTGTCATGCGCGATATTATTCTCCGTTTCTGGATTGATAATGAACTGTCTAAAGGTGTAGTTAAATTTGGTGAACTTACCGCCTATCTAAAAGATATTAAATGCTCTGTGTTAGCTATTGGTGGCAACACAGATATTATTGTCACAGCTGATGCTGTTAAACCACTCATGGATTTAATTAGTAGCCAAGACAAAACATTCAAGGTGGTACCAGGTGGTCATATGGGCGTAGTTTCTGGTAGTCAAGCACCCACTACGGTCTGGCCAGAAGTAAGTACTTGGTTAGCTACTCGTTCAGAATAATTAATTCAAAAGCAGTAAAGCCAGTGTAGTCAGTTCTATGCTGGCCAAAATTTAAATTTTATAAGTCTGATATTCTAGTTTTATTTATATTGCAGTAGTTTTTTCTCATAATTCAAAAGCAGCTCATTACTAGATGACACAAAAATATAAATATAATTTCCTCACTATTAATCACATTAAAAATCCTTCAACACATAAATTTTATTTATTAGAAATACAATTTAATAAAACAATATTTTATCAAATGTTAAAATTTTTTAAATAAATTAATTTTCTCTTATTAATATTTATAAATTTTAAGAAAAGTATCTCTTAAAATTGATGTTACTTTTTGTTATTTATGTAAAGCTCATCTAAACAATATATTTACTTAAGTTATTGTTAAATAAATTTTTTTGTAAATTTAATTTTGTAAAATTTGATCATTATTTATACAAATGTAGGCAATCTCTCACAATTATGTAAGCCAAAGCTTACAACTCAAATGATTGTTTTTCTTATAATTAATTTCAGTACATATAAGCACTCTTTACTATTAAATAGAAAGCTGAATATTAATAAAGAGATCTGGAGAAAATGATAAAGTCATCTTTATTAATATAAAAACTCTTAATAATAGAAAAAGAATCTCAAAAATTAATATGTACTATCTTTCCTCTGGAAACAGAGGAAAGATACTTTTTAATCATCAGATAGGGTATAGAAAATGTTTATTGCAAAAAATATATTTGTATATTTACTATCAATGTTAGCTTTATGCTTACTGATTATTTTCTTTAATTACATAGGAATGAACGAGACGATTAATCTCCTTCTCTCTTCTGCACTGTTTGGAATATTTATTACTTGGTATTTTAAAGGTAGTAGACTCTGTCTCGCCCTATTTAGCTTTTTTTATTGGGCTATGTTTGTCATTAGTCAAAGCTTAGAAGTGATATGGATGCTCGCAAGTTCAGTTATTGTATATTTAGTCATGACTAAAATATTACCTAAACTCAAGACCATCCATATTGGCGTGATAGCCAAATAGCTAAAATGGTTTCACCCCACGATTCACCATACCCACTTTCTTAACTGTGTTAATTTTAGTTTGTTCGGCAATGACTAATTCATTGATGAAAGCTTTTAAGTTTTGCTCATCAAGACGAATAGGATTAAAAGTACTTTCTCCCATTTTTAGAAAGAAAGATTCGATATTTGTATTACGTTGTACATATTTCATTGACCATCGTTGAAACGAGTTTTGTTCAATGGAATATGTACACAACCATTTAACATTGTGGTGTCTTTCATCATTTGTAATTTTTTCAAATAATCGTTCAACCACCTCTCGCTCACCTTCCAAGCATTGAAAGAAAGCATTATCGGCATAATAGAGCACCCCACAGATCTGATTCAAATCATTGAAATCTCGTGCTTCTGTCAAAATATCACGTAAATCTTGCAACAAGTCTTCATTTTTTTCGTTCCGTTGACTGGCATAACACAGGCGAACGTTCATTAGCAATTCCGTGAAATATAAAATTTCTTTATTTAAAGATTTTTTAATCTACCATATCTCTATTACTAATAATTTATATTTCACACATATTCTAAAGTTTATATTAAAAATATGTTCGATTATTAACTATAAGAGCTTAATAACTAATGATTTATATTAACAAGAAAATAAAAAGCCCTACTATTGAGGGCTTCTAATGCTCTAAAAGAACAATAAATTGCTTTAAAAGCTAAAATAAAAAAAAGCACTAAAAAGTGCTTTTTTTACTTGCTGTTATATTATTGTGGAATAATATTTACAGCATTTGGGCCTTTTTGCCCTTGAGTAACGGTAAATGTTACGCGTTGACCTTCATGCAAAGTTTTGAAACCAGAACCTGCGATTTCTTTGAAGTGAGCGAACACATCTGGACCGTTGTCTTGTTGAATGAAACCAAAACCTTTAGTTTCGTTAAACCACTTTACTGTACCACTTACTGTATTAGACATGATATATCCTACTGATTTCTAATATTTTAGAATCATTAAATAATGACCCTATCATAACTTTGAAAAAAGAATAACAAATTGAGCTTAATATCTTAAAAAACGAAGGATTATGACTAAAACTACGATACTTAAAAGAAGATTTACTAACAAGTCTTTTTTCTAGTTAACTGAATAATACAGGAAATAAATTTGTATTCAAGGCTTTTATATAAATAATTTCAATAAATTATAGTAAATAAATACAAAACAACAAGTTAGGTAAAAATATCAGCAAATTCAATATATTCCCTGCTTAAATAATAACTTATTTTGGTAAATATTCTTGAAAACACAAATTAAAAAAGATTGTTTAGAAAATAGCTTGATTCAAAATAAAAAGAGTTATTTTTTAAATTGAAATAATTTAAATTAAAAACTTTAGATAATAAAAAACTCCTAAACAGGAGCCTTATTTTATTTGATGGCAGAGGATCAAGGACTCGAACCTTGACGAACGGTTTTGGAGACCGTCATGCTACCATTACACCAATCCTCTATATTCATGATTAAACACTCAAGATTTAATCACAAAAAAAGCAAGATCATAATCTTGCTTTTTTAATGGTGGGGGCGAAGAGACTCGAACTCTTACACCTTGCGGCGCTGGAACCTAAATCCAGTGCGTCTACCAATTTCGCCACGCCCCCATCTGGGACATTTATTTAAAATAAATGTGGCAGAGGATCAAGGACTCGAACCTTGACGAACGGTTTTGGAGACCGTCATGCTACCATTACACCAATCCTCTTCCAAGATCTAGATGACCTAACATCTACATCAAACTTTAAGTTATTAACTTAAAGTGGTGGGGGCGAAGAGACTCGAACTCTTACACCTTGCGGCGCTGGAACCTAAATCCAGTGCGTCTACCAATTTCGCCACGCCCCCGATGGCTGTGTATATTAGCGATAAGATCTGACAGTGACAAGTGTTTTTTTTCTAAAAAAAACTAACCGTGTAAATTGTATACAGATACTAGATCAATGATTTTTATCAATTTGAATCTCTTTTAAGCAATTTATTGCTTCATCAGCATTTGAAAACCGATTTTGCTGTTGTTTTTGTAATAAACCTGCAAGTAAGGGATAAAAAATCAAAAACTGCGTGGGTAATTGAATGTTTAATTTTTGACAGTGCAAGACTGCCCAATCACGATAACTACCAACTTCTAAGCGAGTTTGTGTTAACCATTCATATAGAACGATGCCAAAAGCATATAAATCGCTTTGTATTCCCTTATGCCCTCCTCTAAATAGCTCAGGAGCCATATAACGAGGTGTTGCATCCATGACTGTATCGCAACTTGAAATCGGTCTCGTTTTCTCAAAATCAATTAAATAAGGCTTTTGCTGAAACTTTCTAAAATGTTCTGCCTTAACGTCACCATGAATCCAGCCAAGTTCATGAAGCTCTGCAAGCTTATTTATTGCCAACCAAATCTTACGATATACATCAGTTAAATCATTTTCATGAATCAATGAACCAAACCACACGTCACTATCAGGTAAAATTAAAACCTTACCCAAAGAATGGCCTAGCTGAGGAATTAAACTGCCCTCAATCAATCTATGAGGTAAAAGCCATGCAGGTTTTTTAAGGTGAATTTCTTTATAAAATAATTGCTCATGCATGAAATCTTGCTCACTTTGAGCATGGGTTTCAGGCAAGTGATATTTTAACCAGTAATTCTTGGCATCTATGGTACATGTCCATAAACACCGCCCTAACGCTGCACTTGTTGGCTTTGTTACACATGTCAAGTTTTCTATATGCGAAGCAAAATCATGCTTCAGCATAGTAAAACTCAGGCTGTTGTTTCTTTTCTTCAAAGCGCAAAACTTCTAAACAATGCTGAATCGTCTTACCAATACGAGCATGGGTCTCAATTGAAGAAATTTTTGGCCAAGTTGCACGTTCCCCTTCTCTTTGCAAACGCTTAAACAAATGCGGACGCGGGTTTTGCAAAGTGTAGGTATAGTGACTTAGGCTATATTTAGCAATGATATTTACATCACCATAATAACGCTGTCCCATTACGCCATATCCATGATCTAACAATCTTCTAACTGGAGATATAGAACCAAGTCGTTGACGCGTAAAGTCCATAATGCCCATTGATAGTACTTTACCTTGGCGTCTTAAAATTCTTTCAGGCCAACTTAAAACGTCTTTACGGAAGCGATCCGCATCATTTTGCATAAATGGGACAATATGTGGGTTAACCTGACTCGCAATCGTGTAGTTTAAGTTATAAAGCCGCGCCATTCTTTCTTGCGGGAAATCGCTTCTTACACTTCCATCCACCCACTTTGTATTTGCCATATAAGGTGTATGTTCACCGTCATAACGTTTACTGGTTAAACGTACCGGTGGGAATAAAATTGGCACGGCACATGAAGCCAATACAGCACTCCAAACCAAAACATTCGGTGTCATAATGGCGTTCATAATTCTTGGGTTTTCTGTTGCATCATACGGCGCTACCGCCACATTAATGTTTAAACCAGATTTTTTGAAAGCCTCTTCAAACGTAAGATCACCTAAATTCTCAATGAGGAATTTTTTCAAATATTGAACATCGGCAATTCCACCATTGCCTTTAATGAGTTCACGGAATTTTCTAAAATGAAAAGCATCACTAAAAAATTGCTCACCATTTAATAAGTTTTGGATATCTTCACTAGCAGAGGTTCCAAGCATACCTGTCATAATTGCCCCTGCACTTGAGCCAGAGAGCACTTTAGGCATTAAGTCTTGTTCAATTAAAGCCTTACATACTCCCGTATGAAAAAGTCCTAAAGTCGCCCCACCCGAAAACATAAGTGCAGGTTGTCCATATGCCTTTTCACAGTTTTCAAAAAACTCTATTTTTTCTTTTCTTTGAAACGTAATGCATTCACTTGAAGCGATGTAAGCCAAGCTTTGGCTAACTTCTTCAATATAGTCTTCAATTAACTTTTTTGTACCGACATGTGTTGCGGCAAAAAGCATTGGATGACCAATATTTGCAATATCGTAGGTTAGACCTTCTTTAAGTAAATAGATGAGGTCTAATGTGCGATGTTGCTGGCGATATCTTTTGAGCAAAGTGTATCGATAAGAAATCAGTTCGGCATCGAAGTAAGGTGAACTATTATCAAACTTCCACTCTTGCACACCTGTTTCTTCATCTAGTTTTAATGCAAAAGACTTCCATTCCTCATAAGATTCAGCCATGTCTAATTGACGTTGTAATTTTTTGATACGGTAAGCCTGATGTGGATTCATATCACTTCGTATTTTTTCAAACATATTTCGTCCTCATCTTCCCAGATGATTTTACTGAATAGACATCACAACACTATGCTCGGTCTGAACATTTCAATCAATTGCAAAACCGATAAAGTGGATAGGTAATAAGTTTTTTGTCAGCCTGTTAATTTCGGTGTTAGTATCCTATCAAACACTGTTTAACATGATTGACTTACCATGGCTACCATTGATTTACCGGACAATTTAGTTCAAACATTATCACTTGTATTAAATCAGTTACAGCAAGTCTTGCCTGAGCCTCGACAAGAAACAGATTTTACTGCACCTGCTTTTAGATGGGAAAATCAGCAACTTAATGCCATCTATACGCCAAAAAATATTTATCTTGATGACTTAAAAGGCATTGAGCGTCAAAAAGAAAAAATTATTCAAAATACTTTGCAATTTTTAAATGACCTACCAGCGAATGATGTGCTGTTAACAGGCTCACGTGGTACAGGAAAATCATCTATTGTTCGTGCTTTATTAACTGAGTATGCCCCTCAAGGATTACGTTTAATTGAAATTGAACGTGATGATTTATCAGACTTACCCAAAATTCAAAAACTCATTCAAAATCGCCCTGAAAAATATATCGTCTATTGTGATGACTTGGCTTTTAATGCCGAAGATGAAAATTACCGTAGTCTAAAAAGTGTATTAGATGGTTCATTACAGTCAGGTTCAAGTAATTTTATTATTTATGCAACCAGTAACCGTCGCCACCTGTTACCAGAATTCATGCATGAAAATACACCTGTAACTAAGGTCGATGTTCCCCAATATACTGAACTACATCCACAAGAAGCGATTGAGGAAAAGATCTCTTTGTCGGATCGGTTTGGTCTATGGCTATCTTTTTATCCAATGGATCAAAACCTATATTTAGAAATCGTTGAGCATTATCTTGATAAAGCAAACATGCCTTTCAATGATGAAGTTCGTGCAGAAAGTCTACGTTGGTGTCAGATGCGGGGTCAGCGCTCTGGTCGAGCTGCTTATCAGTTTTCTAAGCATTGGATTGGTTTAAACGCCTTAAAAGATTTGTCTAACAATTAAATAAAATGTCCCGCAAAGCCTTAGCTTTGGCCTATAAACCGCTTAGCTTTGGCAGTTGTTTTTCATAACCTAAAACAAAGATAGCCCTTCTTTAGGTTTATATATGAAAAAGCAATTGCCAAAAATTTCTCCAACAAGTAAAACGCTTGGTAAAAGTTTATTACTTGCACAAGGCGTTTTAGACCAAGCAAAAAAATATTCAACTCTTCCTTTTACTCAAGCTCATATTATCCGTCCACGAGTTGACGAAAAATATTATAGCTGGACACATTACGGTATCTTTTTCCCGCTTTTACCAGAGCCGCATCGTTACTTAAATATTATGATTTTAATCGGTACGCCCGGTGCACTTGCTTTTGACCATGATGATATCATCACTGGAAATCCTAGAAAAACAGCTACTTTCTTTTCAAGTACAGCTGCTCTGGAACAAGCTTTACTGAAGGCCTATATCATTCCCGAAGATACAAAAATTAATAAAGATGGGACCTTAATAGAACTAGGTCAGGAAATTTCAATTCAAGGCAAATTTCCGCACATCCATATTAATGGAGATTATGACGGGTTTGATTTCGACTTTGATATCGATATCACTTCACATGTTTCATGGTTTATAAAAACACCAATCTATGGTCATTTTAGCTTATTGGCAAAGTTTAAAGGTTTTCTAAACTATCAAGCAGAACGCATTGAAACCCAAGGACTTTGTACTTACGAATATGCTCGAGCAGTTGGTCCTCACTCCATCACAAATAAACTTATTCCTGATGTATATAAACTACCACTTGATTTTTTCACTTATCAAATCATCAATTTAAATGAAACCACTCAGCTTCTTCTTACCAAAGCCGATATTGCAGGACAAACAGCTGCATATACCCTACATATTAGACATCTGGACCAGCCAGCTGAAATTTATACAGATGTAAGCTTTGATATTATTTCGCATCAAGTTGATGACTTTGTTTCACCTAGTGGGCAAAAAATGCGACTTCCAAAATATTTTTCTTGGATCGCTAGAAATGAGGCAAAGCAAATTATCTTAAACATTCAGGCAGAAATTGACTGCCCATTCCGCTATGGTCATGGGCGAGGTTATGCGAGTAGCTATATATTTACAGGTCATTATTTTGGTAATGAAGTTCAAGGCCGTGGTTACATCGAATATATTAATATCGAAAACCAACATGCTTTTGAAGATGAATAATTTTACTCAGGAATAGTGAGTTCAGTCATCGGCCAGCGCGGCGTGGTCGTTACCGCTAAACCATCATGCTGACCTGCTTTTAAACGTTGATATCCAGCAAAAGCAATCATTGCCCCATTATCAGTACATAAAGCAGGCTCTGCATAATAAACTTGCGCTTTAATTTTCGCCAAAGAGGTTTCTAATTGCTCGCGTAGTCTTAAATTTGCGCTAACTCCACCTGCAATCACTAAACGTTTAAGTCCAGTTTGCTTTAAAGCTTTTACTGATTTTTTTACCAAGGTATCTACAATTGCTTCTTGGAATGAAGCAGCAATATCAGCGTCACGATTTTCGCCATTCAATTTTTTCAATTGAACAGAAACAGCTGTTTTTAAACCACTAAAAGAAAAATCCAAGCCTTGATGAAGCATAGGTCTTGGAAACTCAAAAGCTAATGGATCTCCAGACAATGCAAGTTTTGCGATATTTGGCCCACCTGGATATGGCAAGCTCATCATTTTGGCAACTTTATCAAAAGCTTCGCCCGCAGCATCATCAATAGACTCACCCAATAGTTCATATTGACCAATAGCGTGGGCCGCCATCAATTGTGTATGCCCACCTGAAACTAACAATGCTACAAACGGAAATTCAGGTGGTTGACTTGAAAGTAATGGGGCCAACATATGACCTTCCATATGGTGAACACCAATTGCAGGCTTATTTAAAGAAAAAGCTAAAGTTCTGCCAAACAGTGCACCTGTCATTAATGCTCCCATTAAGCCAGGACCGCGCGTATAAGCAACCGCATTAATCTCTTGTTTTGTTACACCACTTTGTTCAAGCAATTGATTCATTAAAGGAATTAATTTACGAACATGGTCACGAGAAGCAAGTTCAGGTACTACGCCACCATATTCAGCATGAAGTTTAATCTGGCTATAAAGAACCTGTCCCCGTAAGCCGAGTTCGCTATCATAAAGTGCCAACCCTGTTTCATCACAAGAAGTTTCCAAGCCTAAAACAATCATCAAAACTGCCTTTTATATGAGTCAAAATATTGCAATCGCTATTATAGACTTGTGATATGAGTTGTAAATGAGTAAAATACTGACCTTCACTTGTGATCCGGCGCAATGGTGTGCCTGATCTTATCCATAATCTAGAGGATTTTACATGCCACAAGTTAAGTTGAAAGAAGGCGAACCAGTTGACGTAGCTATCCGTCGTTTCAAACGTTCATGCGAAAAAGCTGGTGTTTTAGCTGACGTTCGTAAACGCGAATTCTACGAAAAACCAACTCAAGAACGTAAGCGCAAAAAAGCTGCAGCAGTTAAACGCTACCAAAAGAAATTGGCTCGCGAATCTGTACGTACTACTCGCCTTTACTAATTAATTTGTGATTGACTGCTGAATTATGACTACTTTAAAAAACCAAATTACTGATGCATTAAAAACTTCTATGCGTGCCAAAGATATGGCAACAGTGACGGTTTTGCGTAGTCTACAAGCGGCAATTAAGCAAATCGAAGTCGATGAGCGCAAAGAGCTTGACGACGCTCAGGTTCTTGCGGTCATTGAAAAGCAAATTAAACAACGTAAAGAATCGATCAAAGCCTTTGAAGGTGCTGGTCGTAATGATTTAGCTAGTAAAGAACAAGCCGAAGCTGAGATTATCTCTCAGTTTCTACCAGAAGCTATGACTGAGGAAGAGCTTGATTCTATCATTGAGCAAACGATTGCTGCTCAAGAAGCAACTAGCATGAAAGATATGGGTAAGGTGATGAATTCTCTACGTCCGATCATAGCCGGGCGTGCCGATCCTGCTCAAGTTTCAGCAAAAATTAAAGCTAAATTAGCTTAATTCCCTCTCTTCTTATATACCCTTAAATTAAACTTTCTCGTAAGTTTAAATATATTTATGCCTGTGAAAATTCCTAAGTCATCCTAGACCTTAAATTTTCATTCGTCGCTCATCTTGCATTTGTTTCAAACGACTGTCTATTCTTGCCGACATTGCTTGATTATCTTTTGCCAATCGCTGAGCATGCAACATTGATTTAATTGCATTTTCCTCACTACCTGACCAATATTCTGCTTCAGCCCGATAGCGTAGAACGTTAACCGCTCTTAAAGGTCCATTCTTATCCAAATTCGCAGCTTGCTGTAAAAATTGCCAACCTTGTATATCTCTTGGATTCTTATTAATAAATCTTTGAACCAAAGTTTGAACTTGCGCAAACTTACCTTGGCGTAGCAGCACCTCAGCCAACTTATAACTAAAAGCTTTATTTTCAGGTATCGTCATCTGCATAGAAGCAATTGTAGTATAAGCTTGATCCAACTTGTTTTGGCCAAGATAAATATCTGTCTGCAACAATGTGACAAGAGGCTTTCCACTAGATTTCGCTTGATCTAGAGTAGACTGCGCTTGTACATAATCACCTTGTCTTGTGTAAAATGCTGCTAAAGCAATCAAACCAGCAATATTTTTTTGGGACGCTAAACTTTGTAGTTGGTGTTCAGTTGCCTGATTTGCAACCACCATGGTGTACCATTTTAGAATCTCAAAATCTGCATCATATATACGATTTTTAACTCTAGGCAGCTGGTTTGCACGGAGCCTAGCTTCACTCATACGCTCAGTCGTCAATGGATGAGTCAACCAGAAATCCGGTAAAAAACTTACTCGACTTGTAGCTCTATGCATTGTTTCAAAGTAATCAGCCATACTTTGAGGGTTATAACCTGCCGCATACATATATTGCATACCAATACGGTCTGCTTCACGCTCTTGATTTCGACTATATGTTAATTGCTTATCCATGAGTGCAGCTTGGGTTCCAAGCATCACTGCTGCACCCGCATCGCCACCACCCTGCGCAGCTATAGCCACCCCTGCTAAAAGTCCTGCTAGACTTAGCAATGTTTGACCTTTAAAGGCTTCTTCAGAGCGACTAAAATGCCTTTGCGATACATGCGCAATTTCATGCGCCATAACACCAGCAATTTCATCAATATTTCGTGCTGAGGCAATAAGCCCTGTATTGAGCGCAAATAAGCCACCTGGAACAGCGAAAGCATTAATTTGTGGGTCTTTAATCACGACTAGACCAATCGGCTGTCCAAGCTGAGTTTCACTTAAAATACTCGAAAATACCTGAAAAAATTGATCTTCTAGCCAGACATCTTGAATAACGGGCATTTGTTTGTGAACTTCACGAAAAACTTTTTCACCAATAAATTTTTCTTTTTGTTGATCAAGCAAACCTATCCCACTTCCAATATTTGGAATTTCTACTTGATTTGCAGAAGGCTGAGGGTCGAAAGGCTGCGCGTACGAAGCATTTGTTATAAAAGCCGTACTTAAAATAATTGGCAAAAATCTCAAAAGTTTTTCTCTAGTAAAATTAAACCATCAAAAAAGTCTACTGATATAAAACATAAAAAATTATGTTCAATCAATAGACTTTTAATATATCACTCGAGATCGCTTAGTTTTGCAATGAAGTGTTATTAATCACTTATGCAAAGTTTGGGTTTACCAAATATCTAGGAGTTTTATCCTCCAAAGCTTCAACTAGATTTTTATAAGCAAGATTTGCCATTTTTTTACGGGTCTCTGCAGTCGCAGATCCTACATGAGGCAAAGTAACTACATTTGGCAGTTTAAAAAGCTCCGAATCTTGTAAAGGTTCTTTTTCATATACATCCAAACCAGCTCCAAAGATTTCCCCGCTTTGTAAAGCCTCAATCAATGCTTGCTCATCAACCACTGAACCACGCGCAATATTAATAAAAATGGCGTGCTTTTGCATAAGCTCAAATTGAGCTTTCCCCATCAAAGCTTTCGATTCATTATTTAAATCAACTGCGGTTACTACAAAATCAGACTCTTGCAATAACTCATCTAAACCAAGATATTGTGCTTTTAAAGGCTCTGCCAATTCAGGTTTTTCACGGCGGTTATGGTAAACAATATTCATGTTAAATCCATAAAAACCACGGCGTGCAATTGCAGCACCAATATTACCAAGCCCAATAATTCCTAGGGTCTTTCCAAAAACATCTAAACCAAACTGCTGAGGCCCAACAGTTCTTTTCCATTCACCTTGTTTAGTCCAATGATCAAGAAAAGGAACTTTTCTAGCAGCGCTTAGTAATAATGTAAAAGCAAGATCAGCCGTTGTTTCAGTTAAAACATGAGGGGTATTTGATAACCAGATTTTTCTTTGGTTTAGATAAGCCACATCATAATTGTCATAGCCAACTGTTACAGATGAAATAATTTTGAGTTTTTGAGCAGGCGCAAGATTACTTTCATTAAGAAGTCGACCAGCACCAATCATCCCATCAGCATCTACAACTTGTTGGCGAATTTGCTCATTAATATCACCCAGTTTTGGATTAAGAACCACAACATGATAATCCTGTTGTAATCGAGACAAAATTTCTTCATCAATTTGGCTAAAAACTACAACTTTTTTCATGTAAATCCCTACTACTCGTTGTTATCTTGCATTAATTGCCATAACCTTTTTTTAAGGAGTGGTTTCTCCAACATCTCTTTTAAACTCGCCAAATGAATAATATTGGCATGCTGAATATAAGAACATTCACCAAGGCACAAGATCTTCTTGTCTGCTGCGACAGCATCTAAAAATCCTTGAATATATGAACCTGCACCACGTTGGTCTTGATAGTTAGCTAAAGGAAACGGCCATTTTAGTTCAGCATAATGCCCTATTTTTGCTTTTTGGATGTTATTCCAAAGCTGCTTTTCTTCTTCACTTAAATTAGTAACATCTAAAAAAATAACGCATTTTTCAAGCGCAAAAGCTTGCAAATCAAATGAAGCAATCGTAACCACTGGAGCTTGTACTTCATTACGAGGTACTACAACAGGCGGAACTTCTACTGGAAGTGGTACCGCAATTTCAGGTTCAACTTTTGGAACTTCGTTGACTTGTGGTTTTGTCGGTTGCTCAACAACTGGATTGTTCTTAGAAGGCAATATAATTGGTTCACCTTCTGGTGCAGCTTGATCTCGCCAGAGACTTTGAGCATTATTTTTTTGGCACACCTGTGTCTTAGGAATCCATACATCAATCCCCAAAGTTGCCAATATATTTCTTTGCTGCCCAATCATCTGTAAATCAATACCTCTACTCTATCTACATTCTAACGGGCTTGAGTTTTTTTTTCAGTGTTTTATTTCATTCAGATGTTTTTATAATCGTAGATGTCTTTTAAATAATCATCACACTATTTCTCTTTTGCATTTGATCCACAATTTCTTCTGTCTCAAAGCCAAAACGCCAATAAAGCAATTCAAGCACATCCAGTTCATCTTGCGTGATAATACGGTCGCTCCACAAACACATTTCTGCAATAGCTAGAATACTTAGACGGTCACGTAATAATAAACCAGCAATATCATTTAAAATTTCAGCCAGATCTAATGGCTCATCTGAAATTTCATCATAGATATACATTTCATCGGGATTGAGCAGCGAACGTAAAATACGCTCACGTACTTCTATTTGATTTGGGCTATTAATTTGCTGAACATGAAGCAAAGCATCAATCAAACGAACAATTTGAGGTTTCACTTCTTCAAATGCAGTTGGCAAATGTAATGGCATCAAATTCAATTCATGTTTAACTCGCTCCAATAGTAGTGCATCTAACAACCCAATTTCACCATCTTCTTGGATAATAAGCGCTAGCTTAGTAAGAAATTGCCGAGCAATACTTGCGGGTATATGCCCAATATTTTTACAAGCATCATGAAATATTTGAATATGGATACGCCCATCCAAATTCAATAATG
The DNA here is from genome assembly GCF_000581275.1 of Acinetobacter sp. 809848. Classification (NCBI taxonomy): domain Bacteria; kingdom Pseudomonadati; phylum Pseudomonadota; class Gammaproteobacteria; order Moraxellales; family Moraxellaceae; genus Acinetobacter; species Acinetobacter sp. 809848. Next base: position 105,772 of record NZ_JEXG01000007.1, on the reverse strand, counting down.
CATCGATAATGGCATGACTCACAGGTGCATCTTTTGGAATGAATTCCCGATATTGGCGAATCATCAAAATAGCAACCATCACTTCACGTGAACCAGTCGCAGTTTGTAGTGCTCGTTGAATTAATTCAGGACGCTTTTTATTTCGACGTACATCACTACTTAGGGGCTTAATAGCATCATTTAATGCAAAACTAATTGGTGATAACCTTAATAAAGGTAGAGGCTGTGGAGATGACCACGGAACATAAATTTCTTTCTCAGATTCTTCTAAAAAATGAAATAAGCTAAACAACGGGCGGTTGCGAAGTTTCTTTAAATTTTCTAATTGTAAATCTTGTAGCAAAGTGGGGTTTAACTCATAAATACGTTCACGAATACTCGGGTGAATATTCATCCAGCTTTGTGGGCTAAGGGAGTTAGCAAAACACATATGTGCGATTGATTCAGAATAAGCACTATGAATTTGCGAACCAGAATGGTGAACATAAATACGCAACAAGGTTTGGGTATTTGCATTATTTTTTAATAGTCGTACTGTTTTTTGGTCATTACGAAAGGTACGCCCACTCAAAGTCAAATATTTGATAAAACGAGTAATCAGTACACCTAGGCTTCCAGCCAACCAAATGACTCCACCTACTGCAACAAAAACTGTTTCAAATTTATGTTTATAGCCCGGGCTATAGCGCTTAAAACCTTGCTTGGCTAATTTACTGCCCCACTGACTAAAAGTTGTTAAGCCACTATATAAAATCTTTAATTTTGTATTCTCAACAGCCTCACCCGATAAAATCTGATTAAACTCATGGCCCAACAAACCATATAACTCAAGCTTATCCAGATTCTGTAAAGCACCCCATGTCAGAATAATTACGATATCTTTGGGATGAAAACCTGCCGTAAGTGCATTTACACCAACTTCATCAGGTAATACATATACAGTTGGAACTTTAAGTGAAAAATTTTGAGCTAAGTGTTCTGTAATTTTTAATGCTGCGAGTTCTTCGGGAGTACTCTCCTCTTTCACCAAACGACGTGCTTTAAGTTGTTTTGCTAAAGAGTGCCCACCTTTACGCAGGATATAAAGTTCGGTAACTACCGACCAAACCATAATAAAAAGTAATAATGCAACGAAGTAAGGACTTAAGGTATGCCACCAAATTGGCTGGCTATAATCAAAAAAATGAACGAGTAAACCTAAAATTAAATTTAAGATAAAAATAGTAAGCAGCACAGCAACCAAACACATAGTGATGGACCATGCCATATTTTTATTTTCGATGAGATAGTGGCTTACTTCTTTCAATGTAAATATTCCCAATTACATTGTTAGGTTTCATCATAAAAGAAAAAAGCGGGAAATACCCGCTTTTTTCGGCTATTTCTATTCTTCTTTGATGCCTGTTAAATCTACAGAAGCAGCATCGACATTAACGTCAATATAACCATCTTTTTTCTTCTTAGCAGAGTCATTACGCTTCTGCTCCAAATTATTTAGATAGTTACCATCAATATCACCTGTTACGTAGATTCCATCAAATACTGAGCAATCGAACTCAGTTAAGTCAGGCACTTTGCTGGTACGTACAGCATTTTTCAAGTCTTCCAATTCTTGGAAAATCAAACGATCAGCACCAATAATTTCTTGGATTTCTTCCACGCTACGTTCTGAAGCAATAAGCTCAGCTTTAGCAGGCATATCAATACCGTAAACGTTTGGATACATTACTTTTGGTGCTGCTGAAGCAAAGTATACTTTTTTTGCACCAGAATCACGTGCCATCTGAATAATCTCATTACACGTTGTACCACGTACAATAGAGTCATCCACCAATAGAACGTTCTTACCTTTGAATTCTAACTCAACAGGGTTTAATTTCTGACGTACAGATTTTTTACGTTGCTGTTGACCCGGCATAATAAAGGTACGGCCGATATAACGGTTTTTCATAAAACCTTCACGGAACTTCACACCTAGAATATTTGCAAGTTCTAAAGCTGAAGTACGACTCGTATCTGGAATTGGAATCACCACATCAATATCGTGGTCCTCGCCCCAGTCACGTAAAATTTTATGAGCAAGCTTTTCACCCATTTTTAAACGCGCTTTATAAACCGAGATTCCATCAATAATCGCATCAGGACGAGCAAAATAAACGTATTCAAAAATACATGGGCGGTATTTAGGATTAGCAGCACATTGTTTAGAGAACAACTCGCCATTTGCATTGATGAAAATTGCTTCACCCGGTTCAATATCACGCTCAATTTTGAAACCAAGAGCAGTAATAGCCACCGATTCAGAAGCAATGATGTATTCCATCTCACCTTGTTCAGTCACACGTGAACCATAAATAAGTGGGCGAATACCATTCGGATCACGGAAACCAACCAAACCATGACCAGTAATCATCGCTACTACACCATATGCACCTTGGCAACGCTCATGCACACGAGAAACCGTGTGAAAAATATCGTCAGGGGTAGGATTTAAAGTGCCTTTTTTCTGTAATTCATGTGCGAATACGTTTAAAAGAACTTCTGAGTCAGAATCTGTATTCATATGACGTAAATCTGTTTTAAACAGATCATCATGAATTTCTTCAGCATTGGTCAAGTTACCATTATGTGCAAGCGTAATACCGTAAGGTGAGTTTACATAAAATGGTTGTGCTTCAGCACTGCTCGCAGAACCAGCAGTTGGGTAACGTACATGGCCAATACCATAATTACCAAGTAATGCTCTCATATGACGAGTATGAAAGACATCACGCACCATACCGTTATCCTTACGAAGGAAAAGACGGCCTTCATGGCAGGTTACTATTCCAGCTGCATCTTGCCCACGATGTTGCAACATCGTTAAAGCATCAAACAACATTTGGTTCACTGGCGATTTACCGGCTATACCAACAACTCCACACATAGCAACCTCGCAGACAAGCTAGGAATTAATAAAAAGGATTCTTTGTTGAATGGTCGGATCGGTTTTCTAAATCTTCCGATTCGTCCATTGGTTTTGAAGTAGTGCCTGATGCACTACCTCCAGATGTTATTTGATGAAATGCCTCACTTGCAGCATCTTTAGACAACTCGGTAGCTAAAGGCGCATAAGGCAATAAAAACTGTATAAATTTGGACTGTTTCCAGTGCGGTGAACTTTCAACCCAAGGTCCTACACCCTGCATTGTAATTAGTACAACCAACAAGCCCTTTAAAGAACCAAAAGCACCACCTGCTAAACGATTTAATGGCCCCAATTTCAGACTTTTCAAGAGGCCATTTAAAAATGCAGAGACGATCCATGTTAAAACAATGATCAAAAGCGCTATAAATGCAAAAGCTGCAATTTTTTGAACAACTGGATCATGACTTAAACCCGACATAGACGGAGCAAGAAGGACAGCATATTTTGCACCCATAATTAATGCAATGACCCATCCTACCAAGTTCGCAAAGGCTTTAATAAATCCTTGTCGCAAACCGTTTAGCCCCCCAATGAGCAAAAGTATCAGAATAATGATATCAATTGTGTTCATATTCACTTAAGACATAGCTGCAACACATTGTTTCACTAAAATAGGACCTGTATAAATTAGCCCACTATAGATCTGTACTAATGTTGCTCCAGCTTGCTGTTTGACTGCTGCTTGTTCACCCGACAAAATTCCACCCACGCCAATTAACGGGATTTGTCCTTTTAATGTTTGGGCAAACAAACGTAAGCATTCTGTACTTTTTTCAAAAACAGGTGCGCCTGATAAACCGCCCGACTCATTACCATAAGGAAGATTTTCTACACCTTCTCTTGATAAGGTCGTATTAGTAACGATCAAGCCATCAATTTTAAACTGCACTAACTGCGCTGCAATAAATTCAACATCTTCCGCTGTTAAATCAGGTGCAACTTTCAGAACCAAAGGAACATAGTGATTATTTTGTTCAGCTAGCTCAAGTTGTCTTTCTTTTAAGGTTTGCAATAGTTCAGTTAATGCATCGCCACTTTGTAAACTTCTTAAGTTCTTAGTATTTGGAGATGAAATATTAACGGTAATATAAGAAGCGTAGTTATACACTTTCTCAAGGCAAATCAGGTAGTCATCAACAGCTTTTTCTACAGGAGTATCAGCATTCTTACCAATATTAATGCCTAAAATTCCTTTAAACTTTGAAGCTTTGACATTTTCAATCAGCTTATCAACACCATCATTATTAAACCCCATACGGTTAATAATGGCTTGAGCTTCAGGAATACGGAATAAGCGCGGCTGCGGATTACCCAATTGAGGACGAGGTGTAATGGTTCCAATTTCAATAAAACCGAACCCTAACCCAGCTAAAGCATCAATGTGTGCACCATTTTTATCAAGACCAGCTGCCAAACCTACTGGATTTGGGAATTCAATTCCCATACAAGTCGTCGGTTTCGCCTCTACGCTCTGACGGAGTAGGCCAAACTTATGTGCTTTATCAAGCATAGATAATGTTAATTCATGGGCACGCTCTGGTGCTAAACTAAACAACATCGGGCGAGCAAGTGAATATAACATACCAATCACAATCTACTGATTTTAGGTAGGCATATTATAGGCACAGGGAGCACAAAACACCATGCTTAAGACCAGCATATTTTAATATGTTATTGAACCGTCGCTGTTAATTTAATCTGACCTTCACTTGAAATCATTTCCATTTTTTCAATACTTAAGCCCATTTGCGCCAGTTGGGTTAAAAAGTTCGCTAAAATTGCGTAATTCTGATGAGTAACAATAATTTGTAACTGCTCACCATTTTGTTGAGAAGTAACCGTTAAACCTTGCTGTTGAGCTACACGTTGTATTTTCTCTGCTTGCCCTAACTCAAGTTCACTCGCAGGTTTCATAGTAACTGCATTACTTTGCATCCACACCATCAAATCTTTTAAATCATTTAAACGCTGTTGCTGTTGTTCTGCTAAGGAATGCATTTTCCAAAGTGAAGCTCCAATAATAGCTACTACAACAAAAATTGTAGTAAAGACCACCATAATACGTTCACGCACAGTTAAACGGTCTAAATATTGATTAACTTGTTCGATCCACTGATCAAAGCGGTTTTGCACTTGAGCTAACATTTTCATTATTGTATTTTCACCACCCCAATTGCCCCACCACCATCGGCTTGAACATTACCTAACTCCGCCTTAAATCCTTGCTGATTAAGCTGCTGTGTTAAAGCTTGCAAATCATCTCCCGATTTTGCTTTTAAGGCCATGGTTAGTGTAGAAGCATCATAATTTAATTGCTGAGCTAAAATTTGTCTTTGCATCAAAATAGGTCCAACACGGCTCAATAAAGAAAGTGCTTGCGTATCACCTTGCTTGCTCATTTCTAAATGACTTTTAAAACTACTTCTTATATTTTGTTCAGTTACTCGACCAGATGGACCAAACCAATATTTATATTGTTCAATCGTCTGCTCAGCTGTTTGATTCGCTACATTTCTTAATTTTACCCAACGCAACAAATCATAGCTAAACTGAACCACAATTATTGCTAAAAGAATAACAGCACATGCTTTCCAGTAACCTGAGACAGTTTGCTCTTGTCCTTTGGCTTTCGGTAAAACATTAAAAGGATGCTGTTTAGGTTTATCTAAACCCTGAAATTGATAAAAAAACTCTGAACGTTGCTCAATACTAGAAGCTGCTTCTAAGCTTTCTAACTGTTCTGCCGTTAATCCACTATATTGATAGTTTGTTTCAACTGGCTGGAATTCCAAAAACAATCCCATATCATCTAGTGAATTACCCACCCATTTACTTTCGCGCGCCAGTAATTTTTGGTCAATATTACACAGGATAACTTGGTGCTCTTGCGGTTCTGGCAAAATCAAAAAGTCTGGCAACAAAGCAACCAGTTTGATTGGCAACAAATTCATCGCATGTTGCCATGTTTCCACAGTAGTTTTTGCAACGCCCAATATTGTTAATTGATCAGCATGAAAATGATGAACCACTTTCATGTGATCAATAGGCAAAGTTACAAACTCTTCAAGCAAATATTTAACACCATCTGCCCCAAGTTGCTTGTAATGAGACTTTGCTATTTGTTGTTGGAATACCTGAGCATGACGACTAGGAAAAAAGACAACAGCCTCTTTTCCTTGGTGCAATTGTAGGTCTTGTATTAATTGATCGAGGCTTTCAGCCTGCAACCAGTTTTCTCCGTTAGACCAATGCCATATTCCATTGGTTTCAGGCATCCATAAATACAGCATAATGGGCTAAATAACCTTTTTATTTATATTGTGGGTATAAAACTATTTTTTTGTGTTGATAAACCAGTTGCAATCACAGCCTGATCATAAATTCGAGCTTCCGCCAACGCAAATGGATTAAAGTTTTCATGGGTCAGCAGTTCAGCAATATGCCCTACTACATTCATATGACACACGACCACAATTGACTCATAAGGAATCTGAGACAACCACTCGACTGCCTCTTTGGCGTTATCATCTGGTTTAATTTTATCACACAACAACACAGGCACATCTTTAAAATAAGCTTGAATATGTGCCAATGTCTCTTGAGCACGTAACAAAGGACTAACTACAAAAATATCAGGCTTAACAATATCTTTTAAAAATGTTGCTGTCTGTTCTGCTTGAGCATGTCCACGAGCAGTCAGAGGGCGTTTAGTGTCGTTACCATTTACAGGTGGAGCGGCTTCCCCATGGCGAACCAATGTCAGTTGCATAAATTTTCCTTGTTAATAATTCTTGCATTATAACCACAATTTATGACATTTCTTCTTCAGACTTCGTGATGAGGTAAAACAAATTCAACATCACTACGGTGTCCGTTTTTCATAAGAGATAATGCAATATTTAAAGGAGGCGCCCCTTCAAAAATAACTTCATATAAAGCATTAGTAATAGGCATATAAACATCTAATTCTTCTGCTTTACCACGCACCTGAACAATTGTATTGATGCCTTCTGCTGTCTGCCCCAACTCTTTACTCGCCTGATCCAGCGTTTTACCCGAACCTAAAGCATAACCAATCTGATAATTACGGCTTAAAGGGCTATTACAAGTCGCGAATAAATCACCAACACCTGACAATCCCAAGAATGTAAGCGGGTTTGCACCTTGTTTTACTGCAAAACGACTCATCTCGGCCAAAGCACGCGTTAAAATCATACTTTTGGTGTTTTCACCAATCTTGTAAGCAGCACCAATTCCCATTGCAACCGCATAAATATTTTTAAGCGCTCCACCTAATTCCACACCGTGTACATCATCACTACCAAAAACACGGAATAAAGCACTATGTAAGGCATGTTGCACAGCATAACGAACTAATTCAGAGTCACTGGCAATAACAGTACCAGATGGCATGCCCGCCATAATTTCTTTTGCAAGGTTTGGACCTGATAGCACACCATAAGGAACTTCTGGTAATTCCTCACGAATGATATCGCTCATGAAGCTGAAAGTTTTAGCTTCAACACCTTTAGTTAAAGACACAACCGCCTGCGCAGTAATATAAGGCGCAATTTGTTTTAAGACATCACGGAATGAGTGACTTGGAATTGCGACTAAAATAATATCTCGATCACACACGGCTTGCTCAAGATCAGACACAGCGCGTAATGATGACTCTAAAATAAAATCTGGCAAATAACGTTTATTAATGTGAGTTTTATTAATTTCCTCAGCTGTTTCGGCATCACGAATCCAGATCATGGTATCGCAACCATTACGTGCAGCTAAATTTGCCATAGCCGTTCCAAAGCTTCCTCCCCCTAGAACGGTAATACGTAAAGCAGTTTTTTTATCAACCGCAACAGGTTCCACCAAATCTGTAAACTTAAATTCAGCCATCTTTTATTATCCTATTTCTTACTTTTACAGACGTTTAAGCCTGCCAAACTTTTACGAATTCTTTACTTTCAATATCTGCACGCGGTGCAATTACTTTAGTTGCTGTGCCGACGTAAATAATACCTGAAATTAAATCACGAGATTGCAGACCTAAATGCTGTTTTAACCAATTTGATTCGACAACTGCACCACTACGCCACATGGTCGAAAAACCTTGAGCTTGCAGAGATAATAAAAGATTTTGTACTGCAGCACCCGTACTTAAGATTTGTTCGAAATGCGGTACTTTCGGATGATCTTGTAGTTGTGTAAGCGCCAAAATGAGTAATGGTGCGCGAAAAGGATGTTGTTTAACACGTTCGAGTTGAGCGGAATCAGTTTCACCTAAATCTGCTAGAGCTTTTGCTAAAACTTCACCAAAAGCACCACGTTGTTCGCCTGAAACAACCACAAAACGCGTTGGCTTAAGTCTATGGTGATCTGGAGCAGTCAAAGCTGCTTGGAAAGCTAACTCTAATTGCTCTGTACTTGGAGCTGGCTCAACTAATTGGCCAATAGACTGACGCTGATGAATATTTTGGTGAATTATTTGTATTGCTGATTCCGTCATTAATATTGATCTAACTCAAAAATTCAAAATAGATTAGCATAATCTACCGTTAATCCACCATTGAATCTAGCTTATAAAATTAGCGAACTCTCACTTTGACATTTTTTAATACAAAACATCAAAACTCATACAACGTCTTCAAAATCAACTAGAAAACTTATGTTCAAATAGCTATGTCTTTTAGCGATTAACTTTAGGTGCATTATGAAAAAAATAATTTTAGCGAGCGCAATGAGCGGTGTTGTTTTATTACTTGGTGCTTGTGCAACTACTCCTAAAAATACTTTAGCAGTTCAAAAAGAAAATAATCAGTTTGAAGTTACAGGTATTGGCAAAACCAATTTAATTGCGAAAAATAATGCGATTACTGCAGCTCAAAAAACTTGCTCAAAAAACACTACACCAGTCGTTGTAGATGAAAAAACAACATATAACGGTGTATTAAAAGATGTTGTAAGTGAAAAAACCGGTCAAATGGTTGAAGCAGCAGCAGGTGTTATTGGTACATTAACTGGTAAAAATGCATCTTTAGCAAAAGATGATGACTACCAAACAACGCTTACTTTCTATTGTAAAATTAATTAATAAAAAAAATCCCAATCATTTGATTGGGATTTTTTTATTAGCAATAACCATCTAATCTGGTCAGTGGTAATTTTTTACCAATTGCTTTTTCAATTTCGGGCAAATAAAAGGCATCATCTTCAGATAAGAAACTAATACTTACCCCTTGTGAGCCAGCACGACCTGTTCGACCAATACGGTGTACATAATCATCAGACTGCTCAGGTAACGTAAAGTTGATGACATGCGACACGCCATCCACATGAATACCACGACCAGCAACATCCGTCGCAATCATAATATTATGTTTACCTTGCTTAAATTGCTCTAACATTTTTAAACGTTTATCTTGAGCAATCTCACCTGAAAGCATACCGACTCTATATCCATCTTTCTTTAAATGATCATAAAGACGGCGGACTTGGTCACGTCGATTAGCAAAAATCATGACCTTATCGATTGGCTCTTCACGCAAGATATCTTGCAGTAAACGATATTTATCTTGTTTAGCTACAACATAAACACGTTGCTCTACATCGTTATTGGTCTTTTGTTCAGGCTCAATTTCAACAGTTACAGGTTCAAATAACCATTGTCTTGCCAAATTCAAGACGTCATAACTAAACGTCGCTGAGAACATGAGTGTCTGACGTTGTTCCTTACGGGGTGAATAACGAACAATACGTTTTACCGAAGGAATAAAGCCCATGTCTAATAAACGGTCAGCTTCATCAATAACTAAAAATTCAATTTGATCGAGCCAGACTTCTTTTTGTTCTACAAAATCGATTAAACGCCCAGGTGTGGCTACCATGATATCGACAAAATTAGCATCAAGTTGCTTCTTCTGCTTATCGAAATCAACACCACCCAATAGGGTCACTAAATGTAAATTAGAGAATTTTGTGAGAAATTTCGCATCACTTTCAATTTGCAATGCCAACTCACGAGTAGGCGCCAAGATTAAAGCACGAGGCTCGCCACGGAAGCGTTGCTCTTGAATCGGATTATTGAGTAAATCATTAATTACACTAATCAGAAAGGCAGCTGTCTTACCTGTTCCTGTTTGTGCTCGCCCAATTGCATCATGCCCGGCTAATGTATATTTTAAAACCTTTTGCTGAATTGGGGTCATTTGAGTAAACCCTAAAGCATCAATCGCCTTTTTAAGTTGCGGATGTAAATTCAAGGTTTCAAAACCAGATGTCATAAATACGCGCTCTAACAAACAATCTCTCGAATGAGAAGATCATTATAAACAAAAACGCCCCAATTCAAAAATTGGAGCGTCCATCATTCATCAAAAAGATGAATTAGTCTTAGTCTAAAGGCTGAACGTTTTCAGCTTGAAAACCTTTTTGACCTTGTACAACGCTAAACTCTACGCGTTGACCATCACGTAGAGAACGGTGACCGTCACCTACGATTGCACGGAAGTGAACGAATACATCGTCGCCGCCGTTACGTTGAATAAAACCAAAGCCTTTAGTGTCATTAAACCACTTTACTACGCCTTGTTCACGAGCTGTCATAAGTCAATCCTCAGATGTTGAAAAAAGGACCTTCCGGTGTTGCAAACAGCAGAGCAAACAAGGTTTTAAAATATTTATAATCTTAAAGCTTGTAATCATTCTGTAAAACTATCAACAATTTCCGGTTACATCCATTTGTTATAGGGTTATTAAATCAATTTGATTGTGTGGTAAATCCTAAAACGGTTCGAGCTTAACACGGGTTTATGACAATTAATAGAATTTTTTTCAAATATTTCCCCTATTTTTAGTTCTTTTTTTAAACAGCTTATTACAATATTTTTTATAGAAATTCCTGCATCTTCTTTCATAAAATATGCTGTATTTATTAAAAATTTGTTAGAATATTTTTTTTAGTTGTTTTGATGATGAATGAGCAATACTTCTTCTAATACAGCACCCATTGAAATTAATGCCCTTGGGCAACCCTGCCCAATGCCATTGTTAATGCTAAAACGTGAACTTAAAAAAGCGTCAGGCAAACAACAATTTTTATTAAAATCTTCAGATCCTCATAGTGAAATTGATGTAACTCGTTACTGTGGTTTACATCATTTTACGTGTCAAACTACACACATATCAGAAAGAGAATTTCACTATTTAATTGAAACTCAATAATTCTTTGCTAAACTAAAAGATTAGAAATTGCATAAAATTTTACATTTCTCTACCCAATTTTCCTTAATTATGAAGCTGATTCAAATTAAGATGAATTTATTGGTTATTCCATTCGATCCTATAAGGAGAACTCATGAGTGACAGCAGCAATCAATTGATGCCCCTGTCATTGTCTGCGCCCGGTGTAAACCTTGGTGCATATATCAGTACTGTCAATCAGATTCCTATTTTAACGGCCGAGCAAGAAAAAGAACTTGCTGAACGTTATTATTATGACCAAGATCTTGATGCCGCAAAAATGCTGGTAATGTCGCATTTACGTTTTGTCGTTCATATTGCGCGCAGCTATGCAGGTTATGGCCTACCACAAGGCGACCTTATTCAAGAAGGTAATTTAGGCTTAATGAAAGCCGTGAAACGTTTCGACCCAAATATGGGCGTGCGTCTAGTATCTTTTGCCGTCCACTGGATTAAGGCAGAAATTCATGAATACGTTATTCGCAACTGGCGTATCGTCAAAATTGCAACGACAAAAGCTCAGCGTAAATTATTTTTCAATTTACGTAGTCTAAAAAAATCGAGTAAAAAACTGACGCTCGAAGAAGCTCAATCGATTGCGAATGACTTAAATGTAACTCCAGAACAAGTTCTGGAAATGGAAGGTCGTTTAACTGCTTATGATGCTGCTTTTGAAGCACAAGGCGATGACGACGACGATACTCCACACACAGCACCTGCGTTATATCTTGAAGATAACCGCTACGACCCTGCCCGTTTAGTCGAAAACGAAGACTGGGAAGAGCAAAGTACTTCAGCCTTGCATGATGCGATGGACCAGTTAGATGACCGTTCGCGTAATATTTTACAACGCCGCTGGTTAGATGATGATAAATCTACTCTTCACGAGTTAGCAGCTGAATATAATGTTTCAGCAGAACGTATTCGTCAGCTTGAAAAGAATGCGATGGAAAAAATCAAAACTGCCATGTCAGCAAGCTAAAATAAATTTAAAAATAAAAGGGCGAATCGCCCTTTTGTTTTATCTGGCTATGTTTAGCCAACCCAATCTATGTTAACGTTGCCTTTCATTATTCAGTTGCGTTTTTTGTTATGTGGATCGCCATTTCAGCCCTTAATCTTGCTTTTGCAGTCATGTTGGGTGCTTTTGGAGCACATGGTCTTAAAGCTCACGCGGGTCCTGAGCAACTTGCTTGGTGGCAGACTGCAACCGACTACTTTTTTTATCATGCGCTTGGCCTATTAGCTCTTGGTATTTTAAGTAAGGTTCTTCCTCATTTTCCAATCAAGTTATCTTTCTTGCTTATCCAGATTGGTATTCTATTCTTTTGTGGTTCGCTTTATATCATGGCATTAGGTTTACCACGAATATTAGGCGCAATTACGCCAATTGGTGGAGCCTTAATGATTGCGGGATGGCTAATCTTGGCTTGGAATGCTTTCAAATACGCAAAATAATCGGAATGTGATCATGCAAATTTATTTAAATGGCGAATTAACGGACACGCCTAGCCAAAACCTGTTGCAACTCATTCAGGAGTTGGCACTTGAAGGAAAACGTTTTGCTGTCGAGCACAATCAGCAAATCGTTTCTAAAAGCAAATTAGAGCAAATTTCTATTGCTCAACATGACCGTATCGAAATTATTCACGCTGTTGGCGGCGGCTAAGTCGGAGTTATCCATGCAAGACACCCCTCTCATTATTGGTTCACGTTCTTTTCAATCTCGCTTATTGGTCGGAACTGGCAAATATAAAGACTTAAATGAAACGGATTTAGCTATTCAAGCCAGTGGTGCAGAAATCGTAACTGTCGCAATCCGCCGTGTGAATATTGGACAAAATCCAGATCAACCGAATTTACTGTCTGTCATTCCGCCAGAAAAATATACAATTTTGCCAAATACCGCAGGTTGTTTTGATGCTGATAGCGCAGTACGTACCTGCATGTTAGCGCGTGAGTTACTTGATGGTCACAACCTAGTAAAACTTGAAGTTTTGGGCGATGAAAAAACCTTATATCCAAATGTAACCGAGACCTTAAAAGCGGCCCGTACTTTGATTGATGATGGTTTTGAAATTATGGTCTATACCTCTGATGATCCGATCATTGCACAAGAACTTGAAAGTATGGGCTGTGTTGCGATTATGCCTTTAGGTAGTTTGATTGGTTCAGGTTTAGGTATTTTAAACCCACACACCATTTCAATTATCAAAGAAAATGCGAAAGTTCCAGTTTTAGTTGATGCAGGTGTTGGCACAGCAAGTGATGCTGCTATTGCGATGGAACTCGGTTGTGATGGTGTATTGATGAATACAGCGATTGCAGCTGCGCAAAACCCTATTTTGATGGCTTCTGCAATGAAAAAAGCTATTGAAGCAGGACGTGAAGCATTTTTAGCAGGTCGTATGCCACGTAAGCGTATGGCAAATGCAAGCTCGCCAGAAACGGGTTATTTCTTTAAATAATCTATTTCTTGCAAGAACACAGCCTTTAATTGCCATTTTACTTTAATGCAACTTGTATAGGCATTTTACTTTTCAAAGATAAAAAGTAACAAAAATCTTTTGTTTCGCTGATATTACATCCATGTAATACAGCGAAACGGTGGCATCCATGCCACTTCACGAGAATCATCGCTTATGAGAGTTTAAGTTGAGTAAGATTAAGCCTGTTGCTCATCACGTTTAAATACCAACTCTTTTGCTGATGAATTCTCAGCATCAAAGTAGTACCCATCGGTGTCGAACGTTTTAATATCCTCAGCTTTATTTAATTGGTTTTCAATAATAAAACGAGCCATTAAACCACGTGCTTTTTTCGCATAGAAACTAATGACTTTATATTTGCCATTTTTCTGGTCAAGAAAAACAGGCTTCACAATTTCAGCCTTAATTTTCTTTTCATTGACAGACTTGTAATATTCATCTGAAGCTAGATTTACCAGCAATTCAGATTTAATTGCGGCCAAGTCTTCATTAATTTGGTTAGTGATGATATCACCCCAGAATTCATACAAATTATGACCGCGAGTATTTTTTAATTTAGTACCCATCTCTAAACGATAAGGCATCATTAAATCTAAAGGACGCAATAAACCATATAGACCAGAGAGCATACGCAAGTGCTGCTGTGCAAAGTCAATATCTTTATCTTTTAAATGGTACGCATCTAAACCGGTATACACATCCCCTTTAAATGCATAAATTGCTTGGCGAGCATTTGAGAAATTAAATTCGGGATTCCAGTCTCTAAATCGATCTGCATTTAGTGTGGCAATTTTTTCACTTACACTCATTAAACTCGCAATTTCCGAAGCAGAAAGTTTGCGGCAAACATCAATTAATTGTGCTGAGTTTTCTAACAAGCGAGGCTGAGTAAACTCATCTGTAGGTAACGCTGTTTCATAATCTAAAGTTTTTGCAGGAGAAATTAAAGCAAGCATAGACAACCTGAAAAAATTATTCTTAATACCAACTATAACAGTAGATATTTTTTAATGCTAACTCGTGTTTTCAATGACGACTATCGGTAAAATAGCACTACGTATTGTTATTTAGCGGTTCTTATATGTCTGAGCAAACTTTCATCCAGGGTCCAGTAGGTAAAATTGAACTTTTCGTTGACCGCCCTGAAGGTGAAATCAAAGGCTTTGCGGTTGTTTGCCATCCGCACCCATTGCAAGGTGGAACCCCTCAGCATAAAGTCCCTGCCCTTTTAACCCAAATTTTTAATGAATATGGTTGTATTGTTTACCGTCCTAGTTTCCGTGGTTTAGGCGGCAGTGAAGGCATTCATGATGAAGGCCATGGTGAAACTGAAGATATCTTAGCTGTAATTGAGCACGTTCGTAAGCTTCATGAAGGCCTACCCTTTTATGCAGGCGGTTTTAGCTTTGGCTCACATGTTTTAGCAAAATGCTTTGCACAGCTTGAACCTGAATTACGACCTGTACAGTTAATTTTATGTGGTTTACCAACAGCTACTGTAGTAGGTTTACGCCACTATAAAACTCCTGAAATTCAAGGTGATATTCTACTCATTCATGGTGAGCAAGATGATATTACTTTACTTTCAGATGCAATTGAGTGGGCAAAACCACAAAAACATCCAATCACAATTTTACCGGGTGCTAACCACTTCTTTACAGGCTATTTAAAGCAGCTTCGCCAAATCATTACACGTTTTATTATCATGAAATAAACGGTAACTTGATGGGCATAACTTGAGAGTATGCCCATCATTTTATAAGCCGTGTCATTATTGAAAATTATTCCAACTTAACCCAAAACGGGCTAAATATTTTTTCACTCGGTCACTATCATTTGTTGTATTACGTTGTTGTCGAGATACTGAAAAGAGTTGTCTTCCCGCCTCTGCCATGGATTTTGAATTTTCGCAGATTTTGAGCACACCTCGTAATTGAATCTGATCAAATTCATCTATTTGTTCTAGCTGCTCAGGACTTAAATAGTTCAACAAAATATCTGTATTTTTATCATTGTAAGATTCATCCTGAATAAGCCAAAGCTGCTTTAGACGTTGAATTTCTTTTTCTACAGCTTCACGGCGAATTAACTCACCTTGCGATAAAGTTGCCAAACGAGTTACGCTCGCTGCTAAATCTCTAAAATTTCCTTGCCATGATGCATCTAATGATTTAGCAAACTTTAAATATGTTTCTAAAGCATCACGTTGAAAACGTAATTGTCTTTGATGAATTGCAGCAAAACGCTGTAGCTCAAAATCAATATTGGGTGCAATATCTTCTACACGGTCTTTTAAATTTGGTAAGAAGAACGTCCACGTATTCAAACGAGCCCATAAATCTTCACGAAAACGACCAGCTTGAACCTCATTGCGTAAATCACGGTTAGTACCTGCGATTAGCTGAAAATCGGCCTGAATTTCCTTATCACTTCCAACAGGAAAAAAACTTTTGTCTTCTAGCGCTTTTAGCAGCATAGCTTGTTCATCAAGTCCTAATTCACCAATTTCATCTAAAAATAAAATGCCTTGGTCAGCACTTTTTAATAAACCAGCACGAGAAGCTGCTGCTCCTGTAAATGCACCTTTTATATGACCAAATAAAGTTGACATGGCACTATCACCACGCAAGGTTGCACAGTTAACATCAATAAAACGACCGCTTAATTGAAATTTATCTTTCTTTAACTGAAAAATTTGTTTTGCTAAATGAGACTTACCAACCCCTGTTGCCCCCATAATCAAAATAGGTGCACTAGAGCGGGTTGCAACTAATTCAACTTCCTCAATAAGCTGATTAAACGCTTTATTATGAGTAGAAATATTTGCTTTAAGTTGTTGCCAATTTTGTTTTTGTTCATCATCGAAGCGCTGTTTTAAAACATCGTATCGAGACAGGTCCAGATCAATAATTCTATATTCACCTTTTGGGGTCTTTGGTTGATTAGGTGAGCTTTGGATAAGCTGAGCAGGTAAATAATGTGCATCTACCAATAAATACCAACAAATTTGGGCAACATGTGTTCCCGTTGTGATATGCAATAAATAGTTATTTTTTTCGACATCAAACGGATAGGTTTTTACAAAATCATAAAGTGCCCCATAAACTTCAGCAAAATCCCAAGGATCTTTTATACTGACCTTATGTCCAGAAACCTGTGTTTGTGGAGAAATCTCTTTAGCATCTGCTGCTATAGATTTAACTAAATTATGATGTTGTCGATCATGTAAAAGTACCAATTCATCTACAAGCAAATCTTCATGCATTAACAGGCTAATCGTAGGACGCCAACGTTGCCATCGATCCGGCCTTCTCCCCTGATCAAGCGTAGAACCGACAAAGCCAATAACGACTGTTTTCTTTGCATCCGCCATAATTTCTATAAAATTTTATAAGTGTCTATAATATACAATACGCATTTGACCAAAAAATTCCAAGAATATGCTTCATTTTACTTTTTTAGGCACATCTTCAGGTGTACCAACCCTAACACGTAATGTTTCAGGATTAGCAGTTCGCAACAGCAAAAATAAGGACTGGATTTTAATTGATGCTGGCGAAGGTACACAGCACCGCATTCAACAAGCTAAACTTTCACTACAAAATCTAGTTGCCATTTGTATTACACATGTTCACGGCGATCATTGTTATGGTCTAGTTGGTTTATTGGCAAGTGCAGGCATGAATGCCCGTAGCAAGCCCTTAATCGTGATTGCACCGAAAGAAATTCAGCAATGGTTTGAAATCACTGCCCAGCTTACAGACTTACATTTGCCCTATTCCCTTCAATTTATTGATGTAAATGAAGCAACACAGCCACAACAGATCACTGACGAATTCATTGTTCAAGCACACCCTCTAAGCCATCGTGTTCCAAGTTTTGCTTTTAGCATTTATATCAAATCTATTCAGAAGAAGTTAGATACCCAAGCTCTAACTCAGCTTGGCGTACCTCAAGGCGATATGTGGGGCCATTTAAAACGAGGCTACAATGTTGAATTTGAGGGGCAAACTTTAAAAGCTCATGACTTTATCAAAGTTCAAAATCAACAAGTTCATGCAATTATAGGTGGTGATAATGACCAACCTGAACTATTAGCTGATGCTTGCAAAGATGCTCAACTCCTTATTCACGAATCGACTTACTTGCAAACGGTTTTAGATAAAGTCGGCAAAGGTCCAATGCATAGCTCAGCAAAAATGGTGGCTGAATTTGCAGAACAGCAATCTTTAAGTAATTTAATTCTGACGCATTTTAGCCCTAGACATCAGGATAAAGCTGGGCAGCAAGCTATTACTGAAGAAGTTCGCCAGTTTTATAAAGGTCATTTTTATTTAGCAAATGATTTTGATGAATTTACTTTAAATGAAGCTGGACAGCTTTTAAAAGTCGATAAAAACGGGAAGCCCAATTAAACACATATATCCAAAAAGATATTTAAATATATTTTTAGATATATTTTTAATATTAAAAACCGCCAATAAAATTTATCCGACAGAAGATAAAATTATTTTTATTTATTATTTTCAATAATTTATACTTAAATTAAATGCTTTTTTAAAAAGTTGGCACACTCAGTGCAATAGTACAAAGCACACAACATCATTGGGATCTTGTGAATAACACCTGCCTGCAAACGCTTGGCAGGCAGGCTTTGAAAGGAAAAGAAAATGTCTGTCATTGAAGAAATTAACCAACAAGCTCAGTTTGAACAAAAGCAGCAACAACGTTCTTATGAAGTTCTGCAAAATGAAAAAAGTATGCCAGTCAAAATGTGGACTAAAGGCGTGCTTGTTGATGACAACTCAAAACAACAATTATTACAAACAGCTCAAATGCCTTTTATTTATAAATGGATGGCTGTTATGCCAGATGTACACTTCGGTTTAGGAGCAACTATTGGTAGCGTGATTCCAACTAAAGGGGCAATTATTCCTGCTGCTGTGGGTGTAGATATTGGTTGTGGAATGATGGCAACTCGTACAAGCTTAACTGCTTCGGATTTACCAGATAACTTACATGCACTACGTACTGAACTTGAACGTTTAATCCCACATGGAATGACTAAGCGCGGACGTGATCGTGGCTCATGGGAAACTCCACCAGAAATGGTAGATCAAGCTTGGTCCGATCTAGTGGCAGATTTTGAATACATTTGTACAAAACATCCACGTTTAAAAAACACCAACAACCGCAAACATTTGGGAACTTTAGGTACGGGAAACCACTTTGTCGAAATCTGTTTAGATGAGCATGATCATGTTTGGATTATGTTGCACTCAGGTTCTCGTGGTGTAGGAAATGCTATCGGTAATCATTTTATCGAACTTGCCCGTAAAGACATGGAGAAGCATTTCATTAATTTGCCAAATAAAGATTTAGCATACCTAGTAGAAGGAACTGAACACTTTGATGATTACTGGTTTGCTGTAGGTTGGGCTCAACGCTTTGCAATGAAGAACCGAGAAATCATGATGCAATCTGCGATTAAAGCCTTGGCGACTATTGTACCAAAGCCTTTTCAGGCACGTTTGGAAGCAGTGAACTGTCACCATAACTATGTGGAAAAGGAAGAACACTACGGTGAAGAAGTGATGGTCACTCGTAAAGGTGCAGTTCGTGCGCGTTTAGGTGAATATGGAATTATTCCAGGCTCAATGGGAGCGAAGTCGTTTATTGTCCGTGGGCTTGGAAATCAGGAATCTTTCTGTTCATGTTCGCATGGTGCAGGTCGTGTTATGAGCCGTACTGAAGCAAAAAGACGTTTTACTGTTGAAGATCAGATTGCACAAACTGAAGGTGTGGAATGCCGTAAAGATGCTGCTGTTATTGATGAAATTCCATCGGCATATAAACCAATTGAAGATGTTATGAAAGCACAAAGTGATTTGGTTGAAGTGGTTTATACATTAAGACAAGTAGTGTGTGTTAAAGGGTAAGAAAAAAATGTTTCACAAAATACTTAAACCTGAATATTTAAAATATTATGAAGGAGTTACTACTTGTACGACTCATAAACTTGAAGATACTCCGCATTGCGCAACTTTTATAGAGTTTGCAAGAAATGACTTAAGCACCTCACAGAACTTACATGCTATTTATAATGCTGTATCAAATGCTAAACGTGCCCTTCATAGAAGGGTAGATATTTTATGTTCATTAGCAGGATATGAAACTTATATTGCTAAAAGAAATAATTTTCCTAGTAAGTTAGATTTCTTAGAGAAATGTGGATTCTTCACCCCTCAAATAATTAGGCGTTTAAATTACATCAGAAATAAACTAGAACATGATTATGAAGCACCCAACTATACTGAAGCAGAAAATTATGTAGATATAATTGAACTTTTTCTAGTTGCGACTAGTGTTTTTATCAAAAACTATCCGACCATTTATGAGTTTTTTATAGTTGAAAGTGAAAGTGTTGATAATACTGAACTTTATAAAACTCTTCCAAGATGGATTTCTATAGAGGTAGAACTTGAAAAGGGGAACTTGGATATGCGTTTTCCCGGCCAAGATGAACATTTAATTAAATCAATAAAAGATACAGATTACTTTGATTGGCTTAAACCTATTATGCATGGGTATTTCTGGTACTAAAGGAATAAAAATGAAACTCGCAGAAGCACTTTTACTTCGAAGCGATCAACAAAAAAAGCTTGCTTCGTTAAAACAACGAATTAATGCCAATGTATTGGTACAAGAAGGTGATGAACTTAGTGAAGATCCAAATGAACTCATCAAACAAGTATTTGCTTTAACTCAGGAAAGCAATCAATTGATTTGTCGTATTCATTTGACCAATGCACAAGCAAAACTGGAAGATGGCAAAGTATTGTTGTCCCTATTAAGCTTGCGCGATAGTTATGCTGAACAGCATAAGATTTTAATCGATGCGATTGCCAATACGCATCGAGAACCTGATCGTTATAGCTCACGTGAAATTAAGTGGAAGAAAGTCATTCCGGTTTCTAGCTTACAAAAACAGGCGGATGATATCAGTGCGGAACTCCGTGACTTAAACATAAAAATTCAGGCTGCTAATTGGCAAATTGATCTAATCAATTAAACAATAGATTTTGTGAAATCATTTTCACAATCAAAGTTTGGGCATACTGGGCGAGTACAAGATCCTGCATTACTCCGATCTGAGGGATTGAAAATAATTCAGGCGGCTATGGCAGCATGTGAGCCGTGCATCGATATTCACTTATCAGGCTCAGCACTATGCACCTAGTAAACCTTTATCAAAAGCAAAGTCACGCGTTACTTCGCATTACCATGTACTGACAGTATGTTCATTAAATTAGAAAATAAGGAAAATATAAGTGAAGACAGTTTTGGCAAATATGCCAAAAGCCATTCAAATTGATGGCTCACAAGGTGAAGGTGGTGGACAGATTTTAAGAACCGCCCTTGCCCTTTCAATGATTACAGGCCAGCCGTTTGAATTAATTAATATACGTGCTGGGCGTAAAAAACCAGGTTTAATGCGTCAACATTTGGTTTGTGTACAAGCATCTCAACAAATTAGCCAAGCTTATGTAGAGGGTGCTGAATTACATAGCCAACGTTTATATTTCACACCTCAGCATGTTCAAAGTGGTAAATATCAATTTCAAATCGGTTCAGCGGGTAGTACAACACTGGTTTTACAAACGCTTCTACCTGTTTTGTTATTACAAAATGAAGCTACCGAACTCACCATTTCAGGGGGTACACATAACCCACTTGCACCAACAGCAGATTTTATTGAACACTGCTTTTTACCTGCTCTAACAAAGATTGGAATTAACGTCGATTTTAGATTAAATAAAGCTGGCTTTTTTCCAATTGGTGCGGGTGAAATTCAAGTTACCATTCAGCCATGGCAACATCGAAACAGCTTAAAGTTATTAGATCGTGGTGCTTTGCAATGCAATGAAGCTTTTGCAGCAGTATTAAATCTTTCAGAAGAAGCACAGATAGCACAACGTGAATTAACTACATTAAGTAAAGAACTAAACTTAAGCTCTCAGCAACAATTTCATTTAAATGGAATTAGTCAAGGCAATACAGTCTATGTGAAAGTTACTCATCAATATCACACTCAACTGTTTACAGCTTTAGGTGAGATGCGCAAAAGTGCAGAGCAAATAGCTGATCATTTAGCAAAAGATGTAAATCTATATTTATCTTCGCAGGCTGTTGTAGATGAGTATTTGGCAGATCAATTGCTTCTACCTTTAGCTCTAGGTCAAGGTGGTGAATTCACCGCACAATATATTAGCGAACACACTCGTACTCAAGCAGCCATGATTGAAAAATTTATTGATTGTGAAATCGAATTTGTCGAGTTAAATCCACATCATTTTCATGTAAAAGTTAAAGTTTAAGAAGCTCACAATTGAGCTTCTTATTTGTACAAACTACTCTACAGATGCTAAAGCTGTTACCAACAGCTTCCAGCATTTCTCTACAGTATCAACTTTCACTCGCTCACCCGGTGCATGTGCTCCCTGAATATCAGGTCCAAAAGAAACCATTTGTAAATGTGGGTAATGTTCAGCAATAATCCCACACTCTAAACCCGCATGAATCACTTTTAGATTTGGCTCAATGTTAAATGCATTTTGATAGGCTTGTTGTAAACACTTTAAAGCCGCCGAGTCAGGGTTTGGTGTCCAACCCGATACTAAGGGTGTGAGTGAAGAAGTAATATTAAATTGACTAAAATGCGTTTGAATTTTTTCTGCAAAGTCTTGAGCTTCTTGGTTCACCATTGAACGAACCATTAAGACAGCTTTTCCACCTTCTCGATTTAGCTTTACCACCCCAATATTGTTTGAGGTTTCAACTACATCTGGTAGAACTTGACTCATACTTGCAACACCATAAGGACTTGTTGCTAAAGCTTGCAACCATTCATTTTGCTGTTGTTGAGCAATCACTTCGGTCACTTCAGCACTATTAGGCTGAATAGTTAATTGCAGATTGTCATCAATACCTTGTAGCTGTTTTTTCCATGCTGTTTGATATTCAGCGAGTAATTGTTCTAATTCAGGCAATTGGCTAGATGAAATGGCAATGGTTGCTACAGCTTCGCGAGGTAAGGCATTACGAGCTGTACCACCTATAAACTCAACAAGCCGTCCACCAAGTTTCGCTAAATGCTGATTTAAAAAACGGGCCAGAATAACGTTGGCATTACCACGTCCTAAATGGATATCTACGCCAGAGTGGCCACCTTTAAGACCAGCCACCTGAATATTAACAATATTCAAATTTTTAGGAATTGGTTCATAATTAAGCGGTTGCTCAACTTCAACATCAATACTACCAGCACATCCGAGATACAACTCGCCCCACTCTTCTGTATCAATATTAAATAGCCACTTCCCTTTCAGTACACCTGCCTGTAAAAGCCGTGCACCACTCATACCTGCTTCTTCATCAACTGTTAAAAGAACTTCAATTGGCCCATGAACAATATCATTTGAATCTAAAACAGCTAAAGCCAAAGCCACCCCAATGCCATTATCAGCACCTAAAGTAGTGTCTTTGGCAATTAACCAGCCATCCTCAAGAACTGGGCGGATCGGGTCTTTAAAGAAGTCATGTACTGTGCCTGTGTTAGCCTGCGTGACCATATCTAGATGACCTTGCAGAATAACGCCAGACACATGTTCTTTACCTGCAGTCGCAATCTTACGGATAATTAAATTACCAACTTCATCTACGTAAGTTTCTAAATTTCGACTTTCGGCCCAGTTTCTTAAAAACTCACGAAGTTGCTGTTCATGCTTCGATGGGCGAGGAATAGTGCAAAGTGTTTGAAAATGCTGCCAAACCACTTGAGGAGATAACGCTGCAATATCAACTTGTGTCATGAAAACCACACTCTAATTATGTAAATATCTTAATAATTTCAATATACACAATGCATTAAAGATAGGTAGGGATTTCGGGAAAGATTTTGTATTTTTATATTTAATCTAAAGAGATTGTACGACTTTTCTAAAAGCCGTACTTCATGAATAACTCTTAACAGCCGTGCGCTTAGTTTTTCCATTCAAATGCTGAAAAGCTATGATCAGCTTTCAAACTATTTTCAACGGCCTGCGCAAGCTGACGAATAATGCTTTGTGTTTCGATTTTCTCAAACCAATCTTGTTCTTCATCAGGATTGGCAGAGATTTCACACATCAAATGCCCTTCATGGTCTGTTTTCTGGCAAGTAATAGACAAAGGTAAAAGATGATTATCAATACTCACTTCTACCTTTTCATGCTCATGCACAATATGCTGTGCATCAAAGCCATAATGCCCCAATTGTTTAAACAGTAAAGCCGCTACATATTCTTGAGTGATATGGCATTCATTTGGCGGATGATCAAGCACCCCATGCTGTGGGCAACTGGCAATAAATTGTAATTTTTTCATCCTTTGTCCTAACACTTTTATCATTATCTGCGCTTAGCATAAGCAATAAACAAACAGCAGCCAAGCCTTTAGCCCGCTGCTGCCGTTGCTATTGTGTTAGCAATTATAAAATGTGTCAGGTCAAAAGTTATTGGCTAACTTCGATTGTTAAGCCTGCACGATTCGCCAACTCAGTGAAAGTCGGGAAGCTTGTCGCCACAGTTTCAGTACCATGAATTGTAATCGGACCAGAATTACGAAGACCTGCCATACTAAAACTCATAGCAATACGGTGGTCATGATGTGACTCGATTTCACCGCCAGCAAAGATTGGTGACCAATCGCCAGACTTGCCTTTACCTTCGATAATGATGCCATCATCAGTTGGCGTACAGTCAATACCCATGATTTTTAAGCCATCAGCCATAACCTGAATACGGTCAGACTCTTTCACACGAAGTTCTGCCGCACCAGTTAATACTGTTTGGCCTTCGGCACAAGCTGCTGCAATAAATAAAGCTGGGAATTCATCAATTGCTAAAGGAACTTGGTCTTCCGGCATATGAATGCCTTTAAGTGTGCGTGAACCTTTAATATGAATATCAGCAATAGGCTCGCCACCGGCAATACGTTCATTTTCAACAGTCAGGTCAGCACCCATCTGTTTTAAAATTTCAATTACGCCAGTACGTGTTGGATTAATACCTACAGCTTCCAGAACAACATCGGAACCTTCAGTAATTGCAGCACCCACCATAAAGAAAGCAGCAGATGAAATATCAGATGGAACCTGAATATCAGTACCTACTAATTTTCCGCCACCAACAAGAGAGATCTTATTGCCTTCAGTTTTAACATCATAACCAAATGCACGAAGCATGCGCTCTGTGTGGTCACGAGTTGGTTCTGGCTCAGTTACCGAAGTTTCACCTTCAGCCCATAGACCCGCAAGTAAAATACCCGACTTCACCTGAGCAGATGCCATTGGCAAGTCGTATTGAATGCCTTTTAATTGCTGGCTACCCGTAATGCTTACAGGTGGTGTACCTTTCTCACCTGTTGTCTGGATTTGCGCACCCATTAAACGTAATGGCTTAGCAATACGCTCCATTGGACGTTTAGAAAGTGATGCATCACCTGTCATCACTGAATCAAATTTTTGTGCTGATAACATGCCTGAAAGCAAACGCATGCTGGTTCCAGAGTTACCCATATACAAGGCACTCGCTGGTGCTTTTAAACCATGCATGCCCACGCCATGAATGGTCACTTCCCCATTCTTAGGGCCTTCAATGCTTACACCCATATCACGGAAAGCTTGCAAAGTTGCCAAAGCATCTTCACCTTCAAGGAAACCAGTGACATGAGTCGTGCCTTCGGCAATAGCACCAAACATAATAGAGCGATGTGACACAGATTTGTCACCCGGTACGGTAAATTTACCTTTAAATGCCTTATTTCCCGGTAAGATACTGAATTGCTGTGTCACCTTATTTTTCTCCATTAAAGGTTTTTTGGCTAACATATGATTGAAATGCTGACGGGCTGCCTGAGCATGGCCGAGTAAACCCATTAATGCATGAGAGTCTTCGTTTTCAATCAATTTTCTAAGTACGGTAAGTTGCTTTTCGAAGCCATCTACAGCATTTAATATGGCTGTTTTATTGGCAAAGAAAATGTCATGCCACATTTGGGGATCACTAGCCGCAATCCGTGAGAAATCACGGAAACCACCTGCTGCATAACGGAAAATATCAAGATTATCTTCACGGTTTGCAAGTTGCTCAACCAAATTAAATGCCATCAAGTGCGGTAAATGACTGGTATGCGCCAAAACTTCATCATGCTTGGCAACAGCCATACATATCACTTCAGCTTTAGCAGCTGACCAAAGTTGAATCAGTTTCTCAACTGCCCATTCTGCACTTGTTGGTAATGGAGTCAAAATCACTTTGTGATTTGCAAAGAGATCGACCTTACCTGCGTGAACACCCGTGTGTTCACTTCCCGCAATAGGATGCCCGGGAACAAAACCTGCTGGTAAATCTTCACCAAATACAGCTTTTGCTGCATCTACGACATTACCCTTTGTACTTCCCACATCAGTTACAATTGTGGTTTCTGACAAATAAGGTTTAATTTGCTCAAGCACTTTTTGTGTTGCACGTACTGGCAAGGCTAAAACAACTAAATCTGCCCCTTTCACGGCTTCAACAGGATCAGAAAATCCTTCTTGTATTAAGCCAAGTGATTTTGCATCTTCTAAAGTTTTTTGTGAGCGTGTAGATGCCACAATAGTTGTCGCCAACTTTTCGGCAACAATAACCCGTGCCAAACTCGACCCGATGAGTCCTAAACCAATAAATGCAACTTTTTTAAATAGGGGTTGTGACATAACTTCAACTTTGCTTTTGCTCAAAGTGATTTAAACCTTTGAGCAATTTGTTTTTAAGCATAATGACATGACCATCTTGATGCATGTCATTATTCCAACATGAGTAATTAGAGAACGGCAGCAGGATATGAACCTAAAATACGAAGCTCTTTCACCATTGGACGAATATCATTGATTGCAGCAGCAACATTTTCTTGATCGATATGGCCTTCTAAATCGATAAAGAATACATATGCCCATTTTTCAGGTAATGCTGGACGGGTCTCAATACTCGTTAAGCTAATATTATGTTTTGCAAACGGCGCTAAAATTTCTAATAAAGCACCAGCACGGTCATGTGCTGAAATTAATAACGATGTTTTGTCATTGCCACTTTGTGGAATTTTTTCACGGCCAATGACTAAGAAACGAGTGGTATTTTCCGGATTATCTTCAATATTGCTATGTAAAATTTCAAGGTTATACATACCTGCTGCAATATCAGATGCAATTGCTGCTGAGTGCCATTCGTTGCGAATACGGCGTGCAGCTTCCGCATTTGAGTTTAAAGCAACACGTTCAACACCCGGATAATGTGCGTCTAACCACTGACGGCATTGAGCCAAAGTTTGCTGATGAGCATAAATCTGTTTAATACTGTCTTTACGTGTATTTTCAGATACTAGGAATTGATGATGAATACGCAATTCAACTTCACCAATTACATTTAAATTCGATGTTTTAAAGCAGTCTAAAGTATGGTTCACAATACCTTCAGATGAATTTTCAACCGGAACTACACCGTAATGTGCGCTACCCGCTTCCACTTCACGGAACACTTCATCAATTGTTGGTAGTGGACGAACAACTGCATCTTTACCAAAATGCTTAAGCACAGCAGATTGAGTAAAAGTACCTTCTGGTCCTAAAAATGCAATACTTTGTGGCGCTTCTAAAGCAAGGCAAGCAGACATAATTTCACGGAACAAACGCGCCATGGTGACATCAGACAAAGGACCTTGGTTACGCTCCATAACTTTACGTAAGACCTGCGCTTCACGTTCAGGACGATAAAACAAAGGATTCTCTTCGGAAGCAAATTTAGCTTTAGCAACAGCTTCAGCAAGGCTTGCGCGGCGATTTAATAATTCTTGAATCTGTTGATCTACACTATCAATATCTTCACGAATTTGTTCTAAACTAAGAGAAGTCGTTTTGTTTTGATCATCGTTGATCATTAGAATGCAGCCTCAGTAAAATCATCTTTTAAACGAGAGTATAACAATAGTCTGCTTTGATTTGTTAGGCAATATAGCTGTAAGGGCTTTTTTCATTAACCTTTTTACTTCCATTTCTTGATTACTTTATTTGATAATGATTTTCATTTATTATTTGTATAATAAATTTTATTATCGCCCATTATGCAAAGATCATTTTTCCTTTTATCTACTAGTTTTTTATTAAATACTTTAATAAGCTGTTCTGCCCTCGCCCAAACGCCTATACAAAATCAACCAAAAATCTTTTTTCAAAATAATCAGGCACAATTTCAAATTAAATCTAAAAATACAGGCCATGATTATCTTATTCAAATTTATAAACCACCTGTCGCCCCGCCCCAACATGGGTATCCAGTACTTTATATATTAGATGGAAATGCTACATTTCCAAGTGCTGCCAATATTGCTCAGTCGATTGGCGCTGGTTCTACCAAATTAGGACTAGATCCACTCATGATAGTAGCGGTTGGTTACCCTCAGCAAAAAACCTTTGATGTGCAAAAGCGTGCTTATGATTACACTCCAAAACCTTCTGCCCAATTTCAAGCACAAGGTAAATATAAATATGGGGGTGCTGATCAGTTTATTGCTTTTTTAAATAGCGAACTCAAGCCTACAATTGCAAAACAATTTCCGATTAATAGCCAACAGCAAAGTCTTTATGGACATTCTTTTGGAGGTTTATTTGTGCTTTATCATTTTTTTCAAAAGCCAAATGCATTTCAGCGTTACTTTGCTGCAAGCCCTTCTCTCTGGTTTGACCAAGGCATGTTATTTCAGCAGTTAAATCATTGGCAAAGTCAGAAACCAAATCATTCCCCTTTACTCATGACCACAGTCGGTACACATGAGCAAGGTGGCCCTCGCACTCAACTTAACAATAAATTAAATGAAGCAAATTTCTTTAAAGCTTTAGAAAATAAACGTTCAAACCAATTTAGTTATTGGCATTTTTATAACCCTGCTGAACAACACATTACAAATTTGTATGCGAGCTTGCCTAAAGCACTTATGTTTGCTTCATGTCAAAATTTAGAAAGCTGTAAATCTTTATTCGATGAACCATCGCAGAAAACAGCTAAATAATAAAAAAGCCTACTCAAAGGTAGGCTTTTTTGAAGCTATTATTAAGCTTTACCGATTAATCCACGCGCCACGATTTCTTTCATAATTTCATTTGTACCACCGTAAATACGTTGAATACGAGCATCTACAAAGAAACGTGAAATTGGATATTCACTCATATAGCCATACCCACCAAAGAGTTGCAGCAAGTTATCTGCGACTTTCATTTGCATGTCAGTGCTGAAACTTTTAAGCGCTGCTGCTGTTTCAACATCAAGTTTACCTTCTTGATATAGAGCAACGTTTCTCTCGTAAAAAGCAGCTGTAGCAAGCTCATCAATTTTTGCTTGTGCTAAAACAAAACGCGTATTTTGGAACTGTGAAATAGGTTGACCAAATGCATGACGCTCTTTTACATAAGCAGTTGCCAAATCAATTGCACCACGAATAGCGCCAATTGCGGTAGATGCAATAGCGGTACGTTCACGTGGTAACTCTTGCATTAAATAAGCAAAGCCTTGTCCAGCTTGACCGAGTAACTGGTTTTTAGGAACTTTAACATTGTCAAAAAATAGCTCAGATGTGTCTTGAGAATGTAGACCGATTTTGTCGAGGTTGGTACCTTTCTTAAAGCCTTCCAGATGAGTATCTGCCAATAATAACGACACCCCTTTCGCACGCGCTTGAGGATCAGTTTTTACTGCAAGCACCACAAGGTCAGCATGTTGTCCATTTGAAATAAATGTTTTTGAGCCATTTAATAAATAATGGTCATCTTGCAAAATGGCACTGGTACGCATTGATTGTAAATCCGAGCCTGCTCCAGGTTCAGTCATACCAATTGCACCAACCACTTCACCTGTCACCATTTTCGGCAACCAATATTGTTTTTGCTCTTCTGTCCCGATGTGTAAAATATATGGTGCAGCAATTTCAGAGTGGCAAGAAATCGCTGTTGATAATGCACAGAATCCAGCACGTGCCGATTCTTCAACCAACATTAATGAATAATAGGTTGGTACGCCGTAACCACCGTATTCTTCTGGAACATCCACACACAAAAAGCCATTTTCGCCCAGTTGATTCCAGACAGCACGTGGCATGATTCCTTCGCGTTCCCATTGATCGTATTGCGGTGCAATATGCTCATTCATAAAACGTTTAAAATTATCACGGAATAATTCTAAATCTGCATCGTATGCCAACATAATATTTTCCTTCGGCTTTATTGTTTTATCTAATCTGATTGTTGTGCATGCTAATCATTTTTTAAGCTACTGTCATGACATAGCTGCTCATTAAAACTGTACTTTTCAGTCAGCCAATAAAAAAGGAAGCCAAAGCTTCCTTTTTTATATAGGTTTATTTGAATTAATCTAAACCTTCAGCGACTTGAGGAGTTTTTTGCTCCATCATTTTTCTGTCGACTTCATCTGGATTGTTTAAAGCATCATTTAGCTTATCTTTATCTAAAGCACCGACCCATTTTGCAACAACAATCGTTGCTAATGAGTTACCAACGAGGTTAGTTAAAGCACGTGCTTCTGACATGAAACGGTCAATACCTAAAATCAATGCCAAACCTGCTACTGGAATATGTCCAACAGCAGACAAAGTTGCAGCCATAACAATAAAGCCAGAGCCTGTTACACCCGCCGCACCCTTAGATGAGATTAAGAGTACTAATAGCAAAGTAATCTGATGTTGAATATCAAGCTGTGTATTTGTTGCCTGAGCAATAAAGATTGCAGCCATAGTCAAATAAATTGACGTACCATCAAGGTTAAATGAATAACCTGTTGGGATAACCAAACCAACTACAGATTTTTCACAACCTGCAATTTCAAGTTTACGTAACATGCGAGGCAAAACAGATTCAGAAGAAGATGTACCAAGTACAATTAATAACTCTTCACGAATCAGGCGAATCATCTTAAGAATACTGAATCCACTAATACGGCTGATTGTACCCAAAATTAAGAAGATAAAGAGTAAGCACGTAATATAGAAGCAGATAATGAGCTGCCCTAATTGTACGAGTGAACCAACGCCATATTTACCGATAGTGAATGCCATTGCACCGAATGCACCAATCGGAGCCAATTTCATGACCATATTCACAATGTTAAAGAACACATGTGCAACTTGATCAATAAATTTTAAAACTGGACGTCCTGCATCACCTAACTTATGTAAAGCAAAACCAAAGAGGATTGCAAAAAGAAGGACTTGTAAGATTTCACCATTTGCAAATGCACCAACCACCGTATCAGGGATGATGTGCATTAAGAAATCAATGGTAGATTGTGACTCACCAGAACTGACGTATTTTTGAATGCCCGAAGTATCGAGAGTGGTAGGGTCAACATTCATCCCTACACCCGGTTTAGCAATGTTAATTACAACAAGGCCAATTAGAAGTGCAATTGTTGAAACGATTTCAAAGTATAACAACGCAACGCCGCCAGTTTTTCCGACTGACTTCATGCTTTCCATGCCAGCAATACCGCTTACCACGGTACAGAAAATAACTGGAGCAATGATCATCTTGATCAAACGAATAAAGGCATCACCTAATGGCTTGAGTTTTTCACCTAACCCCGGAATATGCTGTTCGACACCATTGACAATTTGCGTTGAGCTTGGGGAAAAATGCCCTACCAAGATACCCGCAATAATCGCAATAATCACCTGAAAATAAAGTGATTTATAAATCGGTTTTTTAGCCATAACTTTACTTCAATCTATATTTCCAAGTCCGTTGGAAATACCAAAATGAAACGTCTATTCTTTACGAATACACAGCCCTAACCTTTCACATTAACACCGCAAAAGGGAAATGGTTTTTTGTGAACAAAAAACCTTCCTACTACCTCAATGAAAACAAAATCAATGTTTTCTAAAACAGGAGAATACCTGAAGTTTCTAACCACTTTGAGTAGCTCGAAATAACCTCTTACTTTTTCAATAAAAAGCTGAAGATATAGGAGAATCACATAAAATTATGATATGAGTGCTCAAAAAAGCACGGGAAAGTGTACTCGAATTAAATAACGATTCGATTAATTTTTTAGCTAATACGCATAAAAAACACTCAGGTAGCCTTAAGACTTTAGTATAAGAAACACTTTTGATATTTTTTCAGCAGCTTTTTATGTCATATTGATTAAATACCTGTGGACATTTCATTTTGAGCTGCCTACATCCCATCATTTTTATTGTTTTGAACTACGATGAATACTAAACGCAATATCTATAAAGATGCTGAACATCCCTTTGCTCAATATGTCCGTATTTTAGGTAAGGGGAAAACCGGATCTCGCTCTTTAAGCTATGAAGAAGCCTATCAAGCATTTACCATGATTTTAAAAGGTGAAGTGTTAGATGTGCAGCTAGGTGCATTTTTAATGCTACTTCGGGTTAAAGAAGAATCGATTGATGAACTTGCAGGGTTTGTGCAAGCGACCAAAGATCAGCTTCATTTTGAACATTTAGATGTTGATTTAGATTGGTCATCTTATGCAGGTAAGCGAAAACACTATCCATGGTTTTTGTTAGCCGCTCTTACACTTGCCCAGCATGGCCATAAAATTGTTATGCATGGTGCGTCAGGTCACACGCTTAATCGTGTTTATACTGAGCAAGTCTTAGAATATCTTGGTTATCAAATTTGTCATTCTGAACAAGAAGTTCGTACACAATTAGCAGAGCAAAATTTTGCTTACTTACCGTTAGATGTGATTTCACCAGTTTTAAGCGAATTGATATCTCTAAGAAATGTCATGGGATTGCGTTCACCCATTCATACTTTGGCCCGTTTAATTAATCCTTTTAACGCTAAGGCTACCTTACAAGCAATATTCCACCCTGCTTACAGAACTTCTCACCAACATAGCGCATTACGCTTAGGCTATCAAAATAGTGCCGTTATTAAAGGCGAAGGTGGTGAATTTGAACGAAACCCAGATGCTAAAACGCTCATTTGCGGTATTAAAAATGGTGAGCTCTATGAACATGAGTTGCCAAAGCTCACACCTGAACGAAGCCCAATTGAAGAGGAATTAGATTTAGCAACGTTTAAAGCAGTATGGCTTGGTCAACAGCACCATGAATATGGAGAAATAGCCATAACAGAAACCATCGGAATCGCGCTATATACGATGGGCGTTGTTGCTAGTTTTGAAGAAGCGATGCAAAAAGCAAAAGTGTTATGGGATACACGAAATTTAAGCAATCTTAATTCGTAGTTAACAAATGCTATCGTGAAGGTCGACATGGATGTCGACCGTATCACTGCGATACAGGAAGTATCGTCAGTGATACAAAGGATTTTTGGTTACTTTTGATCCTTCAAAAGTAATAAAAGCCTATATGCTATAACTTATGAAAAACATGCTATATAAGGCTGTATGGAATAACCAGAAATAATTTTCTGTCTTATTAAGTTTTAAACAAAACGAATAGGTTTAAACTCTGGCTCATGCTTGTGATGATCATCATCACACTCTTCGCCTTCTTCTTTTGTACCACGGTCAATATAACCGCTACGCTGATCTTCTGGTAAGTTCTTTAACTCCCAAGCGATTACAGCTTGCATACAAGTTTCACGCTGCTCTTTAGTTAAAACAACGCCGTTTGGCCATTTACCAATTTCTACTGCTGTTTTTAAACGCTCTACAATTTCAGGGTTTAAAACAGATAGCATTTGTTCAATATTCATGATTCATCTCTTTGAAAAGATTCAAAATCTTGGTTCCAACCAAGTTTGGTACGGCAGGCCATATAGAAATCATAACCTGGTGGATGCAATAAACTTAGTTTAAATGGGTGTTTACGGATGTGTAAACTGTCTCCAACATTGAGCGAGACACTATGTTGTCCATCTGCACTCACCATTGGTAACACCCGATTTTCGCGAATAACGATTTTAATTTCGCTTTGACCACCGACTACGATGGGACGTGATGACAATGTATGGGGATGCATTGGAACTAATGCAATAGCATCCATACTTGGATGTAAAATTGGGCCACCACCTGACAATGCATAAGCCGTTGATCCGGTTGGCGTCGAAACAATTAAACCATCACTATGTTGGCGGTAAACATATTGACCATCAATATTAAGTTCGAAGTCAATCATGTGTACCGATTTACCCGAGTGCAAAACCACATCATTTAAAGCAATGGCGTCATAAATGACTTCACCATTTGTTCGTACTTCCATTTCAAGTAAGAAACGACGGTCAAGCTGGAAATGACCTTGAAGTACTTGGTCAAGTTTGAAAATGGCTTCTGAAGGTTTGATATCAGTTAAAAAACCTAAACGCCCGCGGTTGATACCAATAACAGGCGTATTGTAGCGTACTAAAGCTCTAGCAGCATGGAGTAAAGAACCATCACCTCCAACGACTATGACTAAATCAGCAACTTCACCCAATAAATGACGACTCACTACCTGTGCATGGTCATAAGGCACTAATTCAGCAGTTTCCTGATCAAAAATGGGGTTTAAGCCTAGGTTCAACAAATGATCATGAATTAAACATAGTGTTTCTACTACTGATGATTTATCTGGTCGACCGATTAACCCGACGTTTCTGAAGGACTTATGTGAAATTTGCACGAATGAGTAAGCTCCGCTGCGATACTTGCCTATAATAACATTAACCTGATTAATTTAAAAAAACATAACAACAAGATGCTGTAAAATTCAATCTAAGTTTTCCAATTATTCACAGTTTTATCATTGCAAATTGATGACAAGCTATCGCATCATTACAGGCATTGTTAGGGTTTTATCTCATTTTTATGAAGTTTGAACGTGGTATCGGTTTCTTTGCACTAATCTTTTCCATTTTGGTCATTGGTGCTTTTATTGCTCTTAGTATCTATCTGATTCGTTTAGATAATATTATCCGTGAAAAATTTGAAGGACAACGGTGGGATATTCCCGCCAAAGTGTTCGCACGACCTTTGGAAATTTATAATAACGCACCTATTACCCAAGCAAATTTCACTCAAGAATTAAAACTCTTGGGTTACAAAACTTCAAGTAATTATGACAAGTCTGGAACCTATGTTGCTCAGGGTAGCAATATGTATATCCATACACGTGGTTTTGATTACGGCGACAGTGTTGAACCCGAACAAGTATTAGAGTTAAGTTTTGCAAATGATCAAGTTGCTGAAGTTCGAAGTACAAAACCTTCTTCAACGGGTGTTGCGCGACTAGAGCCACTTCTGATTGGAGGGATTTACCCTCAACATAATGAAGACCGTGTTCTCATTAAACTGAATAATGTCCCTAAACCTCTTATTGAAGCTTTAATTTCAACAGAAGACCGTAATTTCTATCATCATCACGGGGTTTCAATTCGTGGTACTGCTCGTGCATTGGTGAGTAATATTACAGGCGGAAAGCGTCAAGGTGGTTCAACCCTAACTCAACAATTAGTTAAAAACTTCTACCTTACACCTGAACGCACCTTAAAACGTAAAGTTAATGAAGCATTAATGGCTTTACTCATTGAGCTGCATTACAGCAAAGATGAAATTTTAGAAGCTTACTTAAATGAAGTAAATCTAGGCCAAAATGGTAGCTACTCAATTAATGGCTATGGTTTGGCTTCTCAATTTTATTTTGGTTTACCGTTACGTGAGCTAAGTGTCGCACAGCAAGCTTATTTAGTTGGTTTAGTGCAAGGCCCTTCTTTGTATAACCCTTGGAAAAATCCTGAAGGTGCAAAAAAACGCCGCGATACGGTGTTAAATAACATGCGTGTAATGGGTTATTTAACTCAAGCAGAATATGAAGATGAAATTGCACGTCCTTTAAATGTGTTAAATAAACCAAGTTTAGGCCCTGCAAAATTCCCGGACTTTTTAGATATTGTGCGTCGTCAATTACGCACAGAATATCAAGAAAGTGATTTAACTAATCAGGGCTTACGTATTTTTACGACTTTAGACCCAATTACTCAAACTCAAGTTCAAAATGCGTTTAAAGCTTCAGTAGAACGCTTAGCAAACAGCAATCCATCACGTTTGAAAAACTTACAGGGTGCTGTACTGATTGCACATCCAGAAAACGGCGAGCTTGTTGCTGCTGTTGGTTCTACACAAGACTTTACTGGTTTTAACCGTGCTGTAGATGCAAAACGTCAAGTCGGTTCTTTATTAAAACCTGTGATTTATTTAAGTGCTATTGAATCTGGGCGTTACAACTGGGCAACCCAAATTGAAGATGCGCCGATTAGTGTCCCTGTAGATGGTGGCAAAAGTTGGACACCTAAAAACTACAGTGGTGGCGGACATGGTGTAGTCAGCTTGAGTGAAGCTTTGGCAAATTCATATAACCTATCTGCTGTGCGCTTGGGTCAAGAGTTTGGTTTATCTACATTTACAAACAACTTAAGAAAGTTTGGTGTTGAGTCGACCATTCCTGCCTACCCATCTATTTTCCTTGGGGCAGTCAATATGTCACCAATGGAGGTTCTGGGAATTTATGAGAACTTTGCTACAGGTGGCTTTAAATATCCGACTCGTGCGATTCGATCTGTCGTAGATGCAAATGGTCGCCTGCTTGACCGTTATGGCCTGAATGTTCAACAAACCATTGATCCATCTGTTGGTTATATCATGAATTATGGTCTACAACAGGTCATGTCTTCGGGTACTGGTCGCGCAGCTTATAATAGCTTGTCTCCTGCTTTAAAATTGGCAGGTAAATCAGGTACGACTAACGATACACGTGACTCATGGTTTGCGGGCTACTCAGGTAACCACGTTGCTGTAGTTTGGTTAGGTTTAGATGACAACAAAGTAACAGGATTAACAGGTTCATCGGGTGCATTGCCAGTATGGATTAATGTGATGAAACAATTACGTCAAACGCCTGTAAATCTACGTCAACCAGACACAGTACAGTGGCAGTGGATTGACCGTGCAACGGGTGATTTATCTGCTCAGGCATGTGATGGCGCAATGTATATTCCGATGCTAACGCATACGGTTCCGCACCGTGCTACGCCATGTGGAGCACCTTATTATCAAGTTGATCCAACATATACGCCACAAAGTGATAACACAATTCCTGACTCTCAGGATGATAATACCGACAGTTATATTCGTGAAAGTGAAAACCAGATGGAACAAGATCTGTCAAACAACTCACGTGTAATTTCAAGTGGTAGTTATAACAACTAAGCGTTAACAGGAAATTAGGATATGTTAAAGAAAGGTGTTTTTTATATTGGTGCTGTTCTTATGGTCGGCTGTACAACTCTGCCCGATCATTCTGACTCCAAAGAGAAAACACCTACTCCTCCAGTCAAAAAGACGGAAACTCCATCAGGTGTAAAAATTACACCTTATGATCACCCAGAAATTCAACGTAAAAATTTACAGGTGATTGTTCCTCAGCAAAAAAAGCCTCAACATTTTAGTGATGATGGTAGCCAGTTACCTGCATTTAAAGTTTTAATGCAAAAAACACAGCAGGCTTATAAAAATCAGCAGTGGTCAGAGGCTGAGCGCTATGCGCTTCAAGCACAGCGTTTAGCGCCACAAGCGGCTGAGACTTATTTATTTCTTGCGCTTACGGCAAATCATAAACAGCAATATTCTAATGCTGAGTCTTTAGCAAGACGTGGTTTGAGTTTTGCCCAAAGTCAGCCAATGAAAAAGCAGCTATGGTTAGTCATCTTAAAAGCTGGGCAACAACGCAACAATCAAAAAACTGTTCAAGAAGCACAACAAGCATTAAAAGCCCTCTAGCTTTTAATGCTTTTTTATTTTCTTATTAGAAATTACGAATACCCGCTAAGCCATATGCACCATGCTGCTGTGCAGTGGCTAAATCATCCGGATGTACTCCTCCTAATGCAAAAACTGGAATCTGGCTATTTTGAGCGAGATCACTAAAACGTTCCCAACCTAATGCCACAGCTTCTGGATGAGTCATTGTTGGTTTTACAGGACTAATAAAAATGGCATCGCAACCAATCTGCTGAGCTTGCTTTAAAGAAACAGCATCATGACAAGCAGCAATATAACGTACGCCCACTCTTAAATCGCCTTTATGCAAATTCATGAGTTGAGATTGTTTTAAATGAACGGTCTTTATTTGTTTTTGTAATTCAGGGCTTAATTGCCGCCAAATATCGACATTTATAATTAAACTTGATCGTTGCCCTTCATCTAAAGCAGTTAATTGCTCTATATACTGCGGCTCAAATTCTTCGATACGCCAGTACAATAAAGCATCACTACTTTCTACCGTTGAAAGCGTATTGCTAATTTTGATGAGATGAGGCCAATAGAGTCGTTTTATGATGTTTTTATTGGCTTTTGGAAAGTTTAAATGAAGTAGCTGATCACGTGTGTACCATGCCCATGGCTGGTGAATAAGATTTAATAACTCATCAGGTACATAACTATGGAACAAATGAAGGTTGACGATAATGTCATCATATTCATGGTGAATATAATCAAACTGATGCCAATCTTTTAAACCAATACCCACTTCTTCATAGATTTCACGGCGGCAGGCTTCTTCTGGTGTTTCACCCTGCTCAACCTTCCCTCCAGGGAACTCATGCTTTCCACCTTGATGTTGCTGCTCTTCGCGCCATCCAACTAATATTTTTCCACGATGGATCAAGATTGCTATAGCGACATCGACTATTGGTTTGGGCATCTTTTTACTCTCTAAAACTTTTCTCAAGTGTAAGCAAATTTTATCATTTTATAAAATCTTAAAAATCTCATTGACAGATCTATTCGATAATGATTATCATTTAAATCGTTCAAGAACATACCACGGAGCACAACAAATGAACGCACCTTTTAGCTTATTTACCCGTAACAATGACACAGCTCACGCCTTACCAATGTTACATTCTAATAACCTCTTTGCATTAGGCCGTGAAATTCGCATTATGCATGCTGGCGAGGAATATCGTTTACGCCTCACTCGCAACAATCGCCTAATTTTAACTAAATAAAAAACATACTCGCGTTTCAATAATATTCGTGGGAAAACAAAAAATGGATAGCATGGGTAACCATGCTATTTTTTATGAAGGAAGAATAATCTCTGCTCTCAGCCCACCTTGTTCAGCATGCATAAAACGTAACTTGCCATTATGCAATTCAATAATTTTTCGAGTAATTGAAATTCCTAAGCCAGAACCTTGCTGCTGAGTACCAAGTACCCGAAAAAAACGCTGCCCTAACCGTAATAGCACTTCATCATCTACTCCATTTCCCGTGTCTTCAATAGACACCTTAATTTGCTGTTCATATTGACTAATCTCAACATGAATAGAGCCTAGTGTCGGGCTATAACGAATAGCGTTATCAAATAAATTTCTAAAAGCAATAAACAGTAATTCTTCATTCGCATATGTTTTAGTTTCTGTCGATAAAGTATTGGTCTCTATCAACATCTGTTTAGCTTTCGCGTCTAAATCTACAGTTTCAATCACTCTAGCCAGTAAGTAATTTAAATCGATAACTGTCTTAGGAAGTTCAGGCTGTTCAGCTTCATTAGGTTCTAAGCGGGCCAGAAGAAGTAAATTCTCAAGTATTTTTGTACTTCTAGAAACGTCTTCTTGTATGCGTTCAAAATCTTGATGAAGTTCTGGAAGATGTTGGTATTTACGCTGTAAAACTTGAAGACGCATTTGTATGGCAGATAAAGGTGAACGTAATTCATGTGAAGCATCTGCAGTAAAACGCTGTTCAGCAACCAGTGCCCTTTGTAGCCTTGCAAGTAGCTGATTTAAAGCATCAATCACAGGCTGAATCTCTGTAATAATATCTGGTTCTTGAATTGGCTCTAAGTTTGAGGCAGTTTTTTGGGCAATACGTTTAGAAAGTAAATTCAGTGCAGCCAATTGTTGCTCGGTACGCCAACTTACAATAACCCACTGTAGTAACCAGAACAGCACCATAAGGCCACTATATCCAGCAAGTGCTTTTAATACTTCTTCAATACGTGTACTAATGGGCTGAAAAACTTCAACTTGTAGCTGAGAATCTTCTTGTTGTGCTGCCAGACTACGCCATAACTGACCATCAAACCAAAAATATGAAAAACCTTCTGATAAGTTACCTTTTTCAAAAAGTTCATGCTGATAGGTATGAGAATGGGTAAGCACCTGACCTGTATCTAATAACTCATATTGAATATCAAATTCATCACTCAGCTCGTCAAACTGCTTCATCGAGTGTTTAGAAAGGTCAGAAACCAGTAAGGTATCTGAAATTTCATCCATGATTTCATCTTGTACTGACATGTTGTGATAAATCGAAAATATGGTGAGTAAACTTAATGCCAGTAGCCCCACCACAATACTGCTCCACATGGTGGTTTTAACCAGTTGTGACTGCAAGGATGATCGATTCGATTTCATTTTAAATCTCCCATACGGTAGCCGAGCCCCCGTATGGTTTTAATACTGCTGCTTCCGATTTTCTTTCGAAGCTGATAAATAAAAACTTCGATTGCGTTACTCTCGATTTCCTCGCCCCATGCATAAAGTGCTTCTTCTAATTGATCACGGGTAATAATATGCTCAGGATGAACCATAAGTTTACGTAATATTTGAAATTCTTTTGCTGTTAAATCGATAGTCTTACCAGCAGATAATACAACTTTCGCTTGTGTATCAAGTTGCAAATCACCCCACGTTAAAATCGATTGCTGACTCAGAGTTTGTTTACGTAATTGGGCACGAATTCGGGCAGATAATTCTTCTAGGCTAAATGGTTTAACCAAATAATCATTTGCACCTAAATCAAGCCCTTCTACGCGGTCATGAATACTGTCACGTGCAGTAATAAAAATCACGGGAACGTTTTTTTGTTTGTGGCGGATGGTTGTTAAAACTTTTTCACCAGCCAGTTGGGGCAAGCCCCGATCAAGCAAAATGCAGTCATAATCATGCTGCTCAATTGCTGTAAGGGCATAATCACCACGTTCTACCCAGTCTACTTGATAACCGTCTAATTCTAACCATGATTGAATACTTTCAGCTTGAGAGCGATCATCTTCTGCAAGCAAAATTCTCATCTGTTTTTCCTGTTATATCCTGATTGGATGTTGCCAAGTCTTTATAAAAAAAGCAAAGCCGCATGATTTAAATGCGGCTAAAAGGAATAAATGTAGAAATTAATTTATTAGAACTGGACCTGATCTACATCAATTTCTACACGTTTTAAAGGCTTATAATCTATGTCTACTTCACCAATTAAAGTCACATTTGTATTGGCTGAAACAGGACGTCCTTGCCAAAGCTCATCATCTACATCAATTGTAATGCTACCGCTCTTATCGCGGAATTGATATTTTTCATCGCCTAAAGATTTCACGACCTGACCATGTAATTTTACAGGTGTATTATCTTTTGATGCTAAAGCTTGTTTCACTGTAGTAACTGTCGCTGGAGCAATAGCTGCCTGATTCACAGGTGTATTTGCTACAACCACACCCGCAGTTGCCATACCCGCAGTCATCAAAATTACTTTAAGCATTTTCATAAAATTACCCTCTGTTATTTGGTTTACCCTTGGAATAAAACAATTACACCATCGATAGATGAGGTGAATCTTAAGAAAAATTTAATTTAATGGAACAACCCGCAGCACCTCTTCCAAGGTGGTCAAACCTTCAATAACTTTGCGAGCTCCTGCAATTCTTAAAGGCTCTACACTTTCTTTTTTAGTTTGGCTTCTTAATTCATTTAATGTCGCATGACTGCTAATAAGATGCTTAAGCTCAAGACTAACTGGCATAAACTCATAAATGCCGATTCGACCTTTATAACCCGTATGCCGGCACTCTTCACAACCTACTGCCCGATAAACTTTTTCTGGCATTTCCATAATGTAGTCAAATGTTAGGTGCTGCCATTCATCTTCATTAATATGAGTTTGTTGTTTGCAGTTTGGGCAAAGCTTACGCACTAAGCGCTGTGCCAATACACCTAAAATAGTCGCGGCAGTTAAAAATGGTTGTACACCTAAATCATGTAAACGAGTCAAACTAGACGGTGCATCATTGGTATGTAAAGTTGATAAAACCAAATGACCTGTTAATGCTGCCTGAATAGCCATATTCGCTGTATCTTGATCACGAATTTCCCCAATCATAATAATGTCAGGGTCTTGACGCATCAGTGCACGTACACCGTCTGCAAAGCCTAATTCAATTGCATTATTGACCTGCATTTGATTAAAACTAGGCTCTAGCATTTCAATCGGATCTTCAATGGTACAGACATTGACCTGCTCGGTTGCAAGCTGCTTTAAAGATGAATATAGCGTAGTTGTTTTACCGGAGCCTGTAGGACCCGTGACTAAAATAATACCGTGGCTATTTTTTGTTAATTGTTGCCACTGTTGTAATAAACGCTCTTCAAAACCCAATTGCTGAAAAGAACGCACCAGCACATCAGGATCAAAAATTCGCATGACCAGTTTCTCACCAAATGCTGTTGGTAAGGTTGATAAACGTAATTCGGTTTCTTGCCCTTTAGGTGTCCGTGTTTTTAACCGGCCATCTTGTGGTTTACGTTTTTCCGCTACATTCAAACGTCCTAAAATTTTAATCCGAGAAATCACGGCGGTCAGTGTATTTGAAGGCATGTTATAAATAGTGTGTAAAACGCCATCAATCCTAAACCTGACTTTACCATTATCTTTACGCGGTTCCATGTGAATGTCACTGGCACTCTGCTCAAATGCAAACTGTAAAATCCAGTCGACTAATTTCACAATATGCTGATCATTAGCATCTGGGTTTTGACTATCGCCAAGCTGCAAAAGTGCTTCAACATTTTTACTGTCACGGTCATGAGCTGCATCTTTTTGAGCAGAGTTTACCGCGCGACTCACCTGATAATATTCGCGCAAATAGCGTTGTAACTGTTCGGGATTAAGCAGTACCCGTTCAATTTTTTTAGGCGCTAGACTACGTTCAAGGTTATTAAGCCAATCTGTTTGAAATGGTTGATCTGTTCCAATCACGATTCGGTCAGCATGAATTTCAACAGCTAAAATATGGTTACGAATGGCAAACTCTTGTGACATGACCTGCGTTAAAGCGCTGACATCTGCCTTTAAAGGATCGATCACAAATAGAGGTAGCTGAACCCGATCTGCAAACCATAAACATAAGCGGTTTAAACTCAAATGCGCATGTGTGTGTTGCTGATCTTTTAAATTAAAATGTGCTATCCACTGTAATGGATGCCACTTTAACTGGTCTTTTTGGCGGTGACTTGTCTGTACCAGTAATTTATCTCGTTCTGTTATACGGCCTTCTTGTAATAGTTGTTCTAGACACCAATACGTATCTATTTCTACATGTGCATTCATGCGTTATCCCCAATATATTTTTATAATATAGCAGAGATGTTTTATATTTAAATATCCTTTAACATCAGTTAATTAAACCAATTCTCATCTTAATATTTTTTTGTGTCACAGGTCATATTTATAGAAATATTTTCTACATAGTTTTGTCTAAAAAAGACACTATGCTCACTATAATAAAAAGAATAAACTGAACATGAATACATGATTTTAAAATGATTCAAATCTACATATAACAATAAGCAAAGAGGAAGTAATATGGAACTTCCAATGACAATGTCATTACAAACAGCATCATTTGAAGAATTCATTACAGTCATTGCTGCGGCGCTTGGTTGTGGCTTATTAATTGGCTTAGAACGAGAACGAAGTAAGCTTAAACATGAATATAAAACCTTTGCGGGATTTCGATCTTTTGCCATTAGTGCATTATTAGGAGCAATCTGTTTTTTATTTGGCATTGAAATTGGAATTGTGGGTGCCTTACTCATTGGTGCTATTAGTATTGTTTCGCTCAAAAATCAACCCAATGACCCGGGCGTGACCACCGAACTCGCCTTTATTATGACTTACTTCATCGGGGCACTTTGCATTTGGAATATTTCGCTCGCTGCCGGCCTAGCTGTGATCATGACAACTATCTTAATAGCTAAGCAGTCTATGCATGGTATTGCCAGTCAGTGGATTACTGAATCGGAATTACGTGATGGTATTTTTCTACTTGCCTTACTGTTAATTGCTCTGCCTTTAGTCCCCAATAAACCTTTTTGGGGACCAGTTTTAAATCCACATGTGATTTTAAAATTACTGACTTTAATTTTATTTGTACAAGCCCTTGCCCATATAGCAAAGCGACTTTTGTCATCTAAAAATGCTTTATTGCTTTCTTCTTTAGCTTCCGGATTTGTTTCTAGTACAGCAACTATTGCCAGTTTAGGTTTAGAAGTACGCTCTGGCAAAGCCAACGCAACAACAAATGCAGGTTCTGCATTGATGTCTTGCGTTTCAACACTGATTCAAACCTTAATTATTGTGATCGGTATTAGCTTTGCTTGGTTCAAGCTGATTATATTTCCTACACTTATTGCCTTACTAGTTTTAGCAGTATGGGCCTTTATTTTATTACGTAAATCCGAACCTAGTACGGCTTCGCCCGAGCTTGACTCAAGAATGTTCAGCTTAAAAGAAGCCATTATTATTGCGGGTACACTTACCCTTATTCAGGCAGGTGTTTATGGTTTAAGTATATCTTTAGGCGATGCGGGATTAATCGCGGGGACCTTACTTGCTTCTTTATTTGAAATACATGCAGCTATAGCGGCGGTCATTGTGCAAGGTGAACCTGATAGCGCACATATGACACCTTTATTAATTGCCTTTTT
This sequence comes from Acinetobacter sp. 809848, assembly GCF_000581275.1. Lineage (NCBI taxonomy): Bacteria > Pseudomonadati > Pseudomonadota > Gammaproteobacteria > Moraxellales > Moraxellaceae > Acinetobacter > Acinetobacter sp. 809848. Next base: position 61,188 of record NZ_JEXG01000007.1, on the reverse strand, counting down.
AGGAGGTTTTGCAGTTCACGCTCTTGCTAAAAGTGTGAACTCTGCAATTTCGGGCGGACTACGCTATGCCCTTGCTTTCGTTCCCGCCCAGCTCATTCATATGGCTATTTTTATTACTTTACTTTGGCTCAACATCCATTGGTTTTAAAATATCTATTATGCAAGCGCAGAAGTCTTCACCACATCAATGACGGTAACTACAAATTGATCGACCTTAAAATGAATATCAAAGTCTGAAAATTTCATTTTATAGATTCTTTCAGGGTCTTCTTGATAGGCAGGCCGAGGATCTAAAGCTAATACTTGCTCAAGCTCATCAATGTATTGCGAATCTATTTCTTTATTTTGAAGAAAATATTTTTGAGCTGTTAACGCAGTTTCATTCCAGATAACTGCCTTTCGTTCAGGTTCTGCATGTGCATAACCACTTTGAGCCTCCTCAATTGCATCAGAATATTGAATATAGGGTTTGATATCTAAAATTGGGGTGCCATTTAATAAATCACTTCCTGTGACATAGACACGGACAGACTTCCCCACTTTTTCCACTTTATTAAGTTTCACGACTGAAAGCCCGATTGGAGAAGGTCTATACATACTTCGTGTAGCAAATACTCCAATTTTTTCATTACCACCTAAACGTGGTGGACGAACCTGCGGACGGAACTTATCTGCACTGCCTTGATTTTTATTGTCATGAAACTGCCAAACTAACCAGAGATGACTAAATTGCTCAATTCCCTCAAATGCTAACAAGTCGTTATATGGTTCTACCATATCAATATAAGACTCGATATTGACCAAATTGGGCTGGCGTGGAATACCAAATTTTTCACGATAGGGAGAGCACATGTAGCCAATGATGGGGAAGGTGACAGAATTGATCATCACTTTTTCTTATAAACACAATTAAATATATTCAGTTTATCGGGAATGAAATTAGATTAGAATAGCAATCTGTTTTCTTTTAATCGTGATCGAGACCTTTAATGGCTGCTTTTAACGTTGAACGCATTACTCATGTTCACCACTGGAATGACACTCTTTTCAGTTTTAAAACTACACGCGATACCAGCTTACGTTTTAAAAATGGTCAGTTCGTAATGATCGGACTTGAAGTGAATGGCAAACCGTTAATGCGTGCGTATTCGATTGCAAGTGCAAACTACGAAGAAGAGTTAGAATTCTTCTCAATTAAAGTACAAGACGGTCCTTTAACTTCGATTTTGCAAAAAGTACAAGTTGGTGATGAAATCTTAGTTTCTAAAAAACCAACAGGTACTTTGGTTCATGATGACCTTTTACCAGGTAAAAACTTATACCTTTTATCTTCTGGTACTGGTCTTGCTCCATTCTTATCAATTATTCGTGATCCAGAAACTTACGAACGCTTTGAAAAAGTCATCGTTGTTCATGGTACACGCTATATTTCTGAATTAGCTTATCAAGACCTTATCTTGAACGAATTACCAAACCACGAATTCTTTGAAGAGTTAGGTATTAAAGACAAGCTTGTTTACTACCCTACTGTTACTCGTGAACCTTTCCACACTCAAGGCCGTGTAACAACTGCAATTGAAACTGGCGCTTTATTCGAAAAAATCGGTTTACCACGCTTCAACCGTGAAACTGACCGTGCAATGCTTTGCGGTAGCCCTGCATTCCTAAAAGACGTGGCTGCATTACTTGACCAACACGGTTTAGTTGAATCACCTCGTATGGGTGAAATGGGCGACTACGTCATTGAACGTGCGTTCGTAGAAAAATAATTTTTTCTAGACATAAAAAAACCGAGGCAAAGTCCTCGGTTTTTTTATGTTTGTTTTACAATTTAATTGTGCCATCGATACAGATGACAGCGGTTCCACCCACTAAAATTTTATCTTGATACAATTCAAGTTGAAGTTGTCCATCTCGACCTACCGCCCCACCTTGTGAAGAAAGTACGACATCATTTTGTGCAGGAAGAATCCCATAATAACGAATAAATGAAGCTACACTACCATTACCACTACCACAAACAGGATCTTCATTTATTCCACATGAAGGGGCAAATGAACGAACTTCTATGTGTTTTTGTTCATCATTATTTTCATGAAAACCAAAAACTGTCGCACCCGTAACTTTCATTTCTAAATCATGTTCTTTTAAAGCGGCAAAGTCTGGTTGGCTATCTAGAACAGCCTCAGCATTAACAGCTTGCAATACAATCCAGCGCGCCCCTACATCAACCAATGCAGCATTCCATCGAGTATTAATTTCACATTTTAAAATTTCTGCTAATTTCTCAGTATGCATAGCATCTAGTGGAGTAATTTTAGGCTTAGGTAGTTCAAATGAAATATGACTTGATTCACTCACGGTCAGAGTCACCAAACCAGCACCGCACTGCTGTACCAGCTTACCTTCTTTCGCTTTAATTAGACCCGCCTCAAGTAAAGCATAGGCAGTACCAATTGTAGGATGGCCTGCAAATGGCAACTCACTTTGCGGAGTAAAGATTCGAACCTGATAGTCAGCTTGTGAATCGGTCGCAGGGAGTACAAATGTGGTTTCAGAAAGATTGGTCCAGTTCGCAATGGCTTGCATCTGCTCAGACGTTAAGGTGCTGGCGTCCATAATGACCGCAACAGGATTTCCTTTAAATGCTTGTGAAGTAAAAACATCAACTTGTTTAAATGCAACAACAGACATAGACCTCTCCTACTGATTTTGTAATTTAAAATATGGTTTTTAAGTCCTCACCATTTCTTGATCTTACTGATTTATTTTTAATGGTCACAGTATCAGTTAATATGAAAAATAATAGACACAGTTATTAAAACTATATCCCTATTAAATGGATTAATCTAAATGCATAACAATATTTGAGATAAATCAGGGATCGCTATAAAGTGTATCCATTGCTTTGGCTTTTTAATGAATGGATATGTACAAATATAAAAAAGTGAGTGATGACCTCACCCTGCAAATTCAAAATGGCAGGCAGCCTATTGGTTCTCGGTTGCCATCAATTCGAGATTGTGCCCAGCATTATCAGGTCAGTATTAATACCGTAAAAGAAGCTTATCGCCAGCTTGAAGATCAAGGTTTAATTTCAGTTCGCCCACAGTCTGGCTACTATGTTTGTCATGCGCCTTCAAACTTATTAGAACTCGAAGAGCGTTATGTCAGTGAAGAAAAAGTATCTCTTTCAGGAATTAGCTGTTTTCTAGCACAAATTGTTAAAAAGCAGATGGACCCTGACTATGTCAATTTGGCCCTAGCTTGCCCTTCTGGGGAAAATTTCTATCCAATTGAACGCTTAAAACGCTTAACTGCTCAGGTGTTGCGCTCTCAATCAGATATTTTTAAAAGCTATACCTTGCCGCCCGGTTCTATACGTTTACGTACTCAAATTGCTAGACGAAGCTTACAGTTAGGTATGTTTCTTTCAGCAGATGATATTGTGCTGACTCATGGCACGATGGAGGCTTTAAGTCTCGCGATTATGGCAACAACTCAAGCGGGTGACAGCATAGCTCTTGAGATTCCTACATTTCACAACCTGTACCCACTCCTTCATAATTTAGGTCGAAAAATTGTAGAAGTGCCGACCTCACCACATACAGGTATGTGTCTGGATGCACTTGAAGAACTCTTAAAATCTCAAAGTGTACAAGTCATTTTAACCATTCCGACAGGACACAATCCTCTCGGTTTTAGCATGCCTGAGAGCAGCCGCCGTCGCTTGGCAGAGTTAGCTAATCAGTTTCAGATTCCTGTTATTGAAGATGCGATGTATGCCGAATTGCAACTCACCGAGCCTCTCTTGCCCAACATCAAAGCGTTTGACCAAAACGGATGGGTTTTGGTATGTGGGAGCTATACCAAGACTGTAGCACCTGATTATCGGATTGGTTGGTTAGAAGCTGGGCGCTTTCGTAATATTGTGCAGCAGCTTAAATTTACAACCACTGTTGCCGAGCCAGCTTTACTCACAGAAACGTTAGGCCTTTTCTTAGAAAATGGTGGTTATGACCTGCATTTACGTCAACTCAAAAAACGCTATCAACAACAAATTGACACTATCAAATCTTATATTTGCCGCTATTTCCCACTCGGTACCCGAGTCAGTCGTCCGCAAGCGGGATTTATTTTATGGTTAGAGCTCCCCGAATCAATTGACACACTAGAACTGTTCCATCAGGCCATGGATGAAAAAATCTTATGTATGCCGGGAATTTTGTGTTCAGCTGATAAACGTTTTAGTCATTGTTTACGTATTGCAGCTTGTTTTGAGTTAAATCCCAAAATGTTAAATGCTTTGATGCGCTTAGGAGAGCTAGCAAAAAATATGATGCCCGTACAAAAAGATATTGGTCAAATCCCTACTAATTCAGTAGGTTGAATCCCAAATGCGGAGTTAATAAAATAAAACCATATATTTTTTATGCCTTTTATTTTATGAAAACTGAGCTTCTCTCTCCCGCAGGTTCACTTAAAAACATGCGCTATGCATTTGCCTATGGTGCAGATGCAGTATATGCAGGCCAACCACGTTATAGCTTACGTGTTCGTAATAATGCTTTTGATCATGACAACCTAAAAATCGGAATTGATGAAGCCCACGCTTTGGGCAAAAAGTTTTATGTTGTGGTGAACATTCAACCGCATAACAGCAAATTAAAAAACTTTATTCGTGATCTTGAACCAATTATAGCCATGCAGCCGGACGCACTCATTATGTCTGACCCGGGCTTAATCATGATGGTGAGAGAGCATTTTCCTGATGTGCAAATTCACCTATCAGTTCAAGCCAACGCTATTAATTGGGCCACTGTTAAGTTTTGGAAAGATTACGGTCTAAGCCGTGTGATTTTATCGCGTGAGTTATCTTTAGAAGAAATAGAAGAAATCCAGCAATACGTACCCGATATTGAACTTGAAGTTTTTGTACATGGTGCTCTATGCATGGCCTACTCAGGCCGCTGCTTACTTTCTGGATATATGAATAAACGTGATGCCAACCAAGGTGCTTGTACCAATGCTTGCCGTTGGGACTATAAGTTGTATGAAGCCCAAGAAGATGCAAATGGAGATGTGATTCCAGTTACTCAGCTCAATGAGTCAGAAAAGTCTTGCTGCTCATCAGCACAATCAGAGACAACTTCATCTCAAACTTTGCTTGTACAACGTAATGATGAAGAAATGTTTGCTGCCGAAGAAGATGAACACGGCACCTATTTTATGAACTCTAAAGATTTACGTGCGGTACAACATGTAGATCGTTTAACCAAAATGGGGATTGCCTCACTAAAAATTGAAGGCCGTACTAAATCCTATTTTTACTGTGCCCGTACCGCCCAAATTTATCGAAAAGCTATTGATGATGCTTTAGCAGGCAAACCATTTGACCCAAGCTTAATGAACCAACTCGAAGGTTTGGCAAACCGTGGTTATACCGAAGGCTTTTTGAGACGTCATGTGCATAGCGAATATCAAAACTATGCTGATGGTTCATCGCATTTCGACTACCAACAATTTTGTGGAGAGGTTTTAGAACGTCACGGCGATTATATTCGCATTGAAGTTAAAAACCGTTTTGTGGTGGGCGACTCACTTGAGCTGATGACGCCTCAAGGCAATATCACCTTTACCTTAACCGAAATGCGCGATTTAAAAGGTAACCTAATTACAGATGCTAAAGGTTCGGGGTATTTTGTTGAGATTCCACTTTCACAAGCTGTTGATATTAGATATGCCCTACTCATACGAAATTTGCCGCATGCTAAGGAAAACATTACTGCCTCAACATTAGCTTATTCAGCGAGTTAAACATGGCACTTTTGATTACGAATGACTGTATCAATTGTGATATGTGCTTACCGGAATGCCCCAATACAGCTATTTTTGAAGGCAACAAAGTTTATGAAATTGATCCACTTCGTTGTACAGAATGTGTAGGCTTTTATGATGCACCCACATGTAAGGCGGTTTGCCCTATCGATTGCATAAAACCAGACCCTGCACATATTGAAAATAAAGAGCAACTGCTAGAGAAATTTAAGGATTTAAATATACTCGGCGAATCTATCTCTTAAAAAGTCTATCGAGGATCAGGCTAAGGTTTCTGATCCTCTTAAATGACTATACAGATCAATGATTAAATAAATGAATAAATAGCTTAAGCCACTTTGCTAATGATAAAATCAAATGATCAGTTCAGTTTGTTTTACTGGTATTTTTGTACCCCAAAAATTGCACAATCGTTAAAACTGGTCTAACCATTTCAACATTTCATATAGATTGATTAAAACTCTTTCTGGCGTAGCTCCCCATGTCTTATCTTTATTTAGCAATTGCGATTGCTTGTGAAGTCATTGCAACTTCAGCCTTAAAAGCATCTCAAGGTTTTACTGTTCCCATTCCGTCCATCGTTACGGTGGTGGGCTATGCAATTGCTTTTTATTTATTATCCCTGACGCTAAAAACAATTCCGATCGGGATTGCATATGCCATTTGGTCGGGTGCGGGTATTATTTTAATTTCTGCAATTGGCTGGATATTTTACAAACAGCATTTAGACTTGGCGGCCTGTATTGGTCTTACTTTAATGATTGCAGGTATTATCATTATTAATGTGTTTTCTAAAAATACTCATCTATAAAATATAATTTAAAAGCAACCGAGTAAGATGCGAATTCTTTTATAAAATTTCACCTTACTCGGTAGGAACAACTTATTTCAAACTGCCCGTCAAAAATTGCTTTAAACGCTCACTTTTCGGGTTATTGAGTACTTCATTAGGATGGCCCTGCTCCTCAATTTTTCCTTGATGCAAAAAAATCACTTGATTAGATACATGACGCGCGAAGCCCATTTCATGTGTCACCACAATCATAGTACGTCCTTCTTCAGCCAAGCCCTGCATTACTTTTAGTACTTCACCCACCAGCTCTGGATCAAGCGCGCTGGTTGGTTCGTCAAACAACATAACTTCTGGTTCCATAGCCAAAGCACGAGCAATCGCTACACGTTGCTGCTGACCACCAGATAAAAATGCCGGATGTTTACTTTCAACACTTTCAGGTAGCCCAACTTTACGCAGATATTTCCTTGCACGCTCTTCAGCTTCAGCACGTTTTACCCCAAGTACGTGAATCGGCCCTTCAATGACATTTTCCAGCACTGTCATGTGAGACCACAAATTAAAATGCTGAAATACCATCATGAGCTGCGTACGCATTTTTTGTAGTTGCTTTGGTTCAACTACTTTTAAATTGCCTTTTTTATCAAAGACTGTGCGTAGTTTTTCACCATTGAGCTTAATCGTGCCATTGCTCGGTTGTTCCAAAAAGTTAATGCAGCGGAGTAAAGTACTTTTACCTGAACCCGATGAACCAATAATACTAATCACATCACCGGCATTTGCATCAAGTGATATTCCTTTAAGCACTTCATGATCGCCGAATTTCTTATGTAAATCGCGAATCACTAGTTTTGCAACTTGTTCCATTTATGTCTCCTAATGATTCGATGGCTTTAAAAATGCCAACCAACGTTTTTCAAGCTTACGAAATAGCCCAATCAAAATAAAAGCCAGCATTGCATACAACACCGCGGCAATTCCAAAAGCATTGAAAGTGTCATAGGTTGCCGCATTCACATCACGCGCAATTTTTAAAATGTCAGGAACAGTTGCTGTAAATGCAATGGTTGTCGCGTGCAACATTAAAATGACTTCATTGCCGTAAAACGGTAAAGCACGGCGTAACATCGATGGAATGATAATGCGAGTGTAGAGTTTCCATTTTGACATACCGAAAGCTTGTGCAGCTTCAATCTCGCCATGGGGAATAGAATGAATCGCCCCAGCGAAGATTTCAGTTGTATATGCACCAGTATTGAGCGCGAATGCCAAAATGGTGCAATTTATGCCCTCTCGAAAAAAAGCATCAAGAGTCTGGTGTTCATGGATATAATCAAAGCTGTAAATACCTGAGTAAATAATCAGCAATTGAATGTAAAGTGGAGTGCCACGAAAAACATAGGTATATAACCAAACTGGGCCACGCAACCAAAGATTTTCTGATACTCGTGCAAGTGATAAAGGCACAGCAAGCACAAATCCAATACCAATAGAAAGCACCAATAACCAAGCAGTCATCGCTACGCCAGTCATTTGCAAACCATCGGTCCAAAGGTATGCCTGCCAATATTGTTGAAGGATTTCAATCATAATTGCCCCTTCCTCACACCAGCAGAATAACGACGTTCAAGCCACATTAAGATCAGGTTCGACACGGTGGTAATCGCTAAATAAATGGCAGCAGCCACGATGCTGAAAAAGAACAACTGCATGGTACTTCTACCCGCATCTTGTGTAATTTTTACAATGTCAGTCAGGCCAATAATAGAAACTAGTGCGGTCGCCTTAATCAAAACTTGCCAGTTATTACCAATACCAGGCAAAGCGAAACGCATCATTTGAGGGAATAATACACGGTGAAAAACCTGCCACGGAGTCATTCCATAGGCCATTGCTGCTTCAATTTGGCCTTTAGGAACCGATTGAAATGCACCACGAAAGGTCTCGGTAAAATATGCACCATAAATGAACGCTAAAGTAATCACACCCGCCACAAATGGGTTGATATCAATTTGGTCCATTTGCAGTGCTTCAGTAATTTGGTTGAGACCCAACTGCAAGCTATAAAATAACAGCAGCATAATGACCAAATCAGGCACACTTCGAATGAGCGTGGTGTAAGCTGTCGCTATATAACGTAAAATTTTAATGCCAGAGAGTTTTGAGCTCGCACCAATTAAGCCAATAATCACAGAAAGTAAAAGTGATAACAACGCAAGCTGTATGGTCATCCATGTCCCGCTGAGCAGGAGTGGCCCAAAGCCAGAAAAAAACATGACTCATCTTCTCCTTAAAAACAATATCTAATATTGATGAGATGAGAATAGATCTAAAAATGTCGGCTTTAAGCCGACATTTTTCACATCATTAGTAAATGCTAAAGGAGAAATATTTTTTCTCGAGTTTTTTGTATGTACCATCTGCAATGATTGCAGCGAGTGCTTTATTAATATTGGCTTTTAAATCCGCATCTTCTTTGCGTAAACCAATAGCTGCGCCTACACCTAGTGTTTTTGCATCAACCACATTACCACCAGCAAAACTGAAGTTTTTACCTTTTGGTTGTTTTAAGAAAGCTCCGTCAACCATAATTGCATCTTGTAAAGTTGCATCCAAGCGACCTGACATCATGTCTTGATAAATCAAATCTTGGACTGGATAAGGTACAACCGTTACACCTTTTGGCGCCCAATAGGTTTTAGCATAAGTTTCTTGAATTGTGCCCTGCTGTACACCCACACGTTTACCTTTCAAAGAGGCAGCGGTAGGCAATAACGGCGAGCCTTTTTTTGCAACCATACGGGTTGGTGTATTGTAGATTTTGCTACTAAATGCAATTTGTTTTGCACGCTCATCAGTGACTGTCATTGATGAAAGAATGCCATCAAATTTTTTCGCTTTAAGTGCTGGAATCATCCCATCAAAAGAGTTTTCAACCCAAACACATTTGGCTTTGAGTTTTGCACAAATCGCATTACCCAAATCAACATCAAAACCAGTTAACTTGCCATCTGGTGTTTTATATTCAAACGGCGCATAAGACGACTCAGTACCAAAACGAATCACCTTCCAATCCTTTGCTTGAACATTCGTTGCAACAGCAGCCAAAACTAAGGTTGTTGAAACGAACATTTTTTTCATAAAGCTTGCCATCTTGAAGCTTCTCCTTAAAATCCTAATAAGGTGATAAAAACTTGAGCAATTTCTAAATTACTCTTCTGCCGAAATAATTGCAATTTCTATACCAGTAAATTAAGGATTTATGAAGGTGTTCTAACAATGGATTGTATTAACTGTTTAAATGTTGAAAAATCACTCAAATTTTAAATTAGTTTTTAAGTGTATAAGCTTCCGCCATATTTTCATTTTCAACCAATGTCCGAATGGTGTATTCATGGTTATGTTCTTTAGCACTGGCAAATTCACATTTTTGATCCAATGACATTGAACAACCACTCAATAGAGGACAACCTGCAAATAATTCAGCCACCCAATCTACGAAGACTCGAACTTTAGGTGATAAATGACGATTTTGTAGGTAAACGACTGATATTGGCATAGGTGCAGGCAACCATTCAGTCAGTACTTCCCTAAGCGCTCCAGATTCCAAATGTTTGGCTACCATGTAATATGGGCATTGAATTAAGCCAAAACCTTGCACTGCCAAATCAATATATGAATCGCTATCATTGACAGAAACACGCCCTTTCACACCAACGCTATGAATCTCACCGTTCACCATGAAATCCCAGTCGATATTGCGTCCTGTACGGCTATTAAAGTAATGCACGACCTGATGTTTTTGTAAATCCTCAATGGTTTTAGGTTCCCCATGCTCCATCAAATAACGTGGTGCAGCTACAGTCACACACTGAATTGTTCCGATACGACGTGCAACCAAACTTGAATCTTTCAATTGACCAATACGAATGACACAGTCCACCGCATCTTGAACTAAATCGACCGGACGATCACTCATTCCTATGACCAAATCAATGTCAGGATATTTGGCATGAAAATCACAAAGCATCGGAATCAGAATCAGCCGCCCGATTGAAGCTTTAACATCAATGCGCAGTCTTCCTCGTGGTCCACGCTCCGAATCATGAAAAGTTGATTCTACATCTTCGACATCAGCTAAAATTCGCGAAGTACGCTCATAATAAACCGCTCCATCCGGTGTCAAACTAAGTTTACGGGTTGTTCGGTTAAGCAATCGAACCTGTAAATGTTTCTCTAAACCCTGAATGGTTGTCGTCACTGAAGCACGCGGTAGGCCTAAGCTGTCAGCCGCTAAACTGAAACTATTTGTTTCGACAACTTTGTTAAATACTTTCATGGCATGAAATAGATCCACACGCACACTCCTATCAATCAATGCATTTTTTAATCAAACACATCAATTGTTATAAAAATACGAATAGTGTTATCGAATTTAATATATTTATTCGTGATTGACAAACTTTTATGCTCCGTCCATCCCATAAACCCTGTTTCTCCCATACGGACCAAAACTAAAAGTCTGAAAACAGGTATCCAAATAACTAGGAGCACCTCATGTCATTTTCCCGCAAACAGTTCGCACTGTCTGCCATCTTTGTTGCCCTCTTAGCAACAGGAGGCAGTTTTATGTTTTTACATGAAAATGCCGATGCAAAAGCTGCACCGACCTCTGCCCAACAAGCTGCAACTGTTGATATTTCTAATGTCATCAGCAAAACCATTACTGACTGGCAAGAATACTCCGGTCGTTTAGAAGCCATTGATCAAGTCGATATTCGACCCCAAGTTTCCGGCAAACTCATTGCCGTTCACTTCAAAGATGGCAGTCTCGTAAAAAAAGGCGACTTACTTTTTACCATTGATCCACGGCCTTTCGAGGCAGAACTGAATCGTGCCCAAGCTCAACTCGCTTCAGCTGAAGCACAAGTCACTTATACGGGTTCTAATCTTTCTCGTATTCAACGTTTAATTCAAAGTAATGCTGTCTCACGTCAAGAGCTAGATTTAGCTCAAAATGATGCACGCTCAGCCAGTGCCAACCTACAAGCAGCTAGAGCAGCAGTTCAATCTGCCCGCTTAAATCTAGAGTACACCCGTATTACTGCGCCTGTCAGCGGTCGAATTTCCCGTGCCGAGGTGACCGTCGGCAATGTAGTTTCTGCAGGTAACGGAGCACAGGTTTTAACAAGTTTAGTATCTGTATCTCGCCTTTATGCATCTTTCGATGTTGATGAACAAACCTACCTGAAATACATCAGTAACCAGCGTAATTCTGCACAAGTTCCTGTTTATATGGGACTTGCCAACGAAACTGGTTTCTCTCGTGAAGGTACCATCAACTCAATTGACAATAACCTAGATGCAACCTCAGGCACGATTCGTGTTCGTGCGACTTTTGATAATCCAAACGGAGTTTTATTACCGGGCCTATATGCACGAATCCGTTTAGGCGGTGGTCAACCTCGTTCAGCAATTCTGATTAGCCCAACCGCAGTTGGGGTCGATCAAGATAAACGCTTTGTCGTAGTAGTTGATGCTAAAAATCAGACAGCCTACCGTGAAGTAAAACTCGGTGCGCAACAAGATGGTTTGCAAATCGTGAATAGCGGATTACAAGCGGGTGATCGTATTGTAGTGAACGGTTTACAACGGATTCGTCCGGGTGACCCTGTGACCCCACACCTCGTTCCTATGCCAAATGCACAAATCACTGCTAGCAGTACTACCTCTCAACCTCAGCCAACAGATAAAACATCAACTCCGGCAAAAGGTTAATCAAATATGAATATTTCTAAATTTTTTATTGATCGGCCGATCTTTGCTGGTGTGTTATCAGTACTGATTTTACTCGCCGGTCTGCTTTCGGTATTCCAGTTACCGATTTCTGAATACCCAGAAGTTGTTCCGCCATCTGTGGTGGTACGTGCTCAATATCCGGGTGCAAACCCAAAAGTGATTGCTGAAACCGTTGCCTCTCCGCTTGAAGAATCAATCAACGGCGTTGAAGACATGCTGTACATGCAATCTCAAGCAAACAGCGACGGTAACCTAACCATTACGGTGAACTTTAAACTAGGTATTGACCCAGACAAAGCGCAACAACTGGTTCAAAACCGTGTGTCTCAGGCCATGCCTCGTTTACCTGAAGACGTACAGCGTTTAGGTGTTACTACCTTAAAAAGCTCACCGACTTTAACCATGGTAGTGCATCTGACCTCACCAGATAGTCGCTATGACATGACCTACTTACGTAACTATGCGGTACTCAACGTGAAAGACCGTTTAGCGCGTTTACAAGGAGTTGGTGAAGTCGGATTATTTGGTTCTGGTGACTACGCGATGCGCGTATGGCTCGACCCGCAAAAAGTAGCACAGCGTAACCTCACCGCGACCGAAATTGTGAATGCAATCCGTGAACAAAATATTCAGGTTGCAGCGGGTACAATCGGTGCATCACCAAGTAATTCACCTTTACAGCTTTCAGTCAATGCTCAAGGCCGCTTAACGACTGAACAAGAATTCGCAGATATCATTTTAAAAACTGCACCAGATGGTGCGGTTACCCGATTGGGTGATGTTGCTCGTGTTGAACTCGCAGCTTCACAATACGGCTTACGTTCATTACTCGACAACAAACAAGCAGTCGCGATTCCAATTTTCCAAGCACCGGGTGCTAATGCTTTACAAGTTTCCGATCAAGTGCGTAGCACGATGAAGGAGCTTTCAAAAGATTTCCCATCTTCAATTAAATACGACATTGTGTACGACCCGACTCAGTTCGTACGTGCCAGTATTAAAGCGGTTGTTCATACTTTACTTGAAGCGATTGCACTGGTTGTTGTGGTTGTTATTTTATTCTTACAAACATGGCGTGCCTCAATCATTCCATTGCTTGCTGTACCAGTTTCAATTATTGGTACATTCGCGCTCATGCTCGCTTTTGGTTACTCAATCAATGCGCTATCACTGTTCGGGATGGTACTTGCCATCGGCATTGTGGTCGATGACGCGATTGTCGTCGTCGAAAACGTCGAGAGGAATATTGAAGCAGGCTTAAGCCCAAGAGATGCAACTTATCGCGCGATGCGAGAAGTGAGCGGACCGATTATTGCCATTGCCTTAACGCTCGTTGCCGTGTTCGTACCTCTTGCCTTTATGACAGGCTTAACGGGACAATTTTATAAACAATTTGCCATGACCATTGCCATTTCAACGGTCATTTCGGCATTTAACTCCCTTACCCTATCTCCTGCTTTGGCAGCCATGTTACTAAAAGGACATGATGCTAAACCTGATGCATTAACACGCATTATGAACCGTCTATTTGGACGTTTCTTTGCGCTGTTTAACCGTGTATTTACACGTGCGTCAGACAACTATGGTAAAGGTGTAAGTCGTGTCATTTCCCATAAAGCATCAGCAATGGGTGTCTATGCAGCACTGTTAGGCTTAACCGTTGGGATTTCTTATATTGTTCCGGGTGGCTTCGTGCCCGCTCAAGACAAGCAATACTTGATTAGCTTTGCTCAACTACCAAATGGCGCTTCATTAGATCGTACTGAAGCGGTGATTCGTAAAATGAGTGACACTGCACTTAAACAGCCTGGTGTAGAAAGTGCCGTTGCCTTCCCTGGCCTCTCAATTAATGGTTTCACTAATAGCTCTAGCGCAGGTATTGTCTTTGTGACTTTAAAGCCATTCGACGAACGTAAGGCTAAAGACTTATCTGCCAATGCAATTGCTGGTGCTCTTAACCAGAAATATTCAGCTATTCAAGATGCATATATTGCAGTTTTCCCACCACCACCAGTGATGGGTTTAGGGACCATGGGCGGCTTTAAACTACAACTTGAAGACCGAGGTGCCTTAGGCTATTCAGCCTTGAATGATGCTGCACAAAACTTTATGAAAGCAGCACAATCAGCCCCTGAACTTGGTCCAATGTTCTCAAGTTATCAAATTAACGTACCTCAACTAAATGTAGATCTGGACCGTGTGAAAGCCAAGCAACAAGGTGTTGCCGTGACAGATGTTTTCAACACCATGCAGATTTATTTAGGCTCTCAGTACGTTAACGACTTTAACCGCTTTGGACGTGTTTATCAGGTTAGAGCACAAGCAGATGCTCCTTTCCGTGCTAACCCTGAAGATATTTTGCAGCTTAAAACCCGAAACAGTGCGGGACAAATGGTGCCGTTATCTTCATTGGTAAATGTAACTCAAACCTATGGTCCTGAAATGGTCGTTCGTTATAACGGCTATACCTCAGCAGATATTAACGGTGGCCCTGCCCCAGGTTATTCATCTAGCCAAGCTGAAGCTGCGGTTGAACGTATTGCTGCTCAAACTCTACCACGTGGTATCAAGTTTGAATGGACAGATTTAACTTACCAAAAAATCTTGGCTGGTAATGCAGGACTCTGGGTATTCCCAATTAGCGTATTACTTGTGTTCTTGGTTTTAGCTGCTCAATATGAAAGTCTAACTTTGCCTTTAGCAGTCATTTTAATTGTACCGATGGGAATCTTGGCGGCTCTAACAGGTGTTTGGCTAACAGGCGGAGATAACAACATCTTTACCCAAATTGGTCTGATGGTGCTTGTCGGGCTGGCTTGTAAAAATGCCATCTTAATTGTTGAGTTTGCACGGGAACTCGAAATGCAAGGTGCGACTGCATTCAAAGCGGCAGTTGAAGCAAGTCGTCTACGTTTACGCCCAATTTTAATGACTTCTATTGCATTCATTATGGGTGTCGTACCACTGGTTACTTCAACTGGTGCAGGTTCTGAAATGCGTCATGCGATGGGTATTGCAGTGTTCTTCGGCATGATCGGTGTAACGCTGTTTGGTTTGTTCCTAACCCCTGCCTTTTATGTCCTGATTCGCACATTGAACAGCAAACATAAATTGCATTCGGCAGCAGTTCATGAAGCACCTTTATCTACCCCACATGATCATTAAGGAGGACATTTAATGGCTACAGCAAAACAAAGCTTATTATTGTCCTCACTCATGGGAAGCCTGCTTGCAGGCTGCTCTTTGGCACCGGAATATCAACCTGCAAAGGTCATAGTTCCCGTCAAATTTAAAGAGTCTGACCCTAAACTTGAAGACAATAACTGGAAGATTGCCCAACCTGCCGATCAGCAGGTTCGAGGTGAATGGTGGCGTGTTTTTAATGATGCTCAATTGAATGAGCTCGAACAACAAGCCATTTCTGGAAACCAGAGCCTTAAAGCGGCAGCGGCTAATATTCAAGCTTCACGTGCGTTACGTTCAGCAGCACAAGCTGAACGCTTGCCAAGTATTGGTGCTGGCTTTGGACCGACTCGTCAAAAACCTTCTCCCGCTTCATTGGGTCTAGATGACAATGCTCATACGTCTGCACAGACCTTATGGCGTGCTCAAGCCAATGTTTCATATGAGCTCGATTTATTTGGCCGTATTGCCAGTAGTGTCAATGCAGCAACAGCTGATGTACAGCAACAAGAAGCTCTATATCAATCGGCGCTTTTAGCCTTACAAGCAGATGTTGCCCAAGGCTACTTTCTCATTCGTCAGCTTGATGCTGAACAAGCAATTTATAATCGCACTATTAAACTGCTTGGCGAGACACGCGACTTAGCTCAAACACGTTTTAGAAATGGTTTAGTCAGTGAATTAGATGTTTCTCGCGCACAGACCGAACTTGCTACAGCACAAACCAATGCATTAAATATTGCTCGTAACAGAGCCAATGCAGAGCATGCTCTTGCAGTATTATTAGGCAAAACACCTGCTGAGTTTAGCTTGGCAGTTCAACCTTTAACTGCAAACAGCATTCGTCTGCCAGCAGGTTTACCTTCGGCTTTACTTGAAAGACGACCTGACATTGCGGCTGCCGAGCATGCTATGGCAGCAGATAATGCGCGTATTGGAATTGCACGTGCTGCTTTCTTCCCAAAACTGGACCTAACAGGTGCACTCGGTTATGAATCATCAAGTTTAGGTGAGTTGGGTAAATGGTCGAGCCGTACATTCTTACTTGGTCCAGTGGCAGGTACTATTTTATCTTTGCCATTATTTGACGGTGGACAACGTAAGGCTGGAGTTGCTCAAGCACGAGCTGCCTATGAAGAAAGCGTGGCAAACTATCGCCAAACTGTGTTGAATGCATTTCGCGAAGTTGAAAATGGTTTATCAGATCAAAGAATACTTGATCAGCAAATTCAAGCTCAAAATCAAGCACTCTCCTCTTCTCGTCATGCAAATCAACTGTCTCATTTACGTTATCGAGAAGGTGCTATTAGCTATCTTGATGTGATTGATTCGGATCGGACTATTTTGCAACAAGAACAACTTTCTGCACAGCTTAACGGCACTAGAATGATGGCTAGTGTAAATTTAATCCGTGCATTAGGTGGTGGCTGGCATAATGCCGAGTCATCGGTAAAATCTAAAAGTTAATTCTTATCTAATTAACTTGATAAAAAAAGCGCCATACGGCGCTTTTTTTATATTTACAACTTATTGTGCGTATACAGGGAATTTTGCACAAACAGTTTCAACTTTCGCTTTTACGTCAGCAATAACTTTTTCGTCACCTTTGCTGTCAATCACGTCAGCGATCCAACCAGCAAGTTCACGAACTTCAGCTTCACCGAAACCACGAGTTGTTACTGCTGGAGTACCGATACGGATACCAGAAGTCACGAATGGAGAACGTGGGTCATTTGGAACTGAGTTTTTGTTCACAGTAATGTGAGCAGCACCTAACCAAGCATCTGCATCTTTACCAGTTACATCTTGCTTGATTAAAGATAACAAGAACAAGTGGTTGTCTGTACCGCCAGAAACAACATCATAACCACGAGCGATGAATACTTCAGCCATAGCTTGAGCATTTTTCACAACTTGTTGTTGGTAAGCTTTGAAGTCATCAGACATAGCTTCTTTGAAGCAGATTGCTTTAGCAGCAATCGCATGCATTAATGGACCACCTTGGTTACCAGGGAATACAGCTGATTGAAGTTTTTTCTCAATTTCTTCATTCGCTTTCGCAAGGATTAAACCAGAACGTGGACCACGAAGTGTTTTGTGAGTCGTCGTTGTTGTTACGTCAGCAATTTGAACTGGGTTTGGATATACACCAGCAGCAACAAGACCTGCAACGTGAGCCATATCGACGAAAAGGTAAGCGCCAACTTTGTCCGCGATGTCACGGAAACGTTGCCAATCTACAACACGGCTATAAGCAGAGAAACCAGCAACGATCATACGTGGCTTGTGCTCTAACGCTAAACGTTCAACTTCTTCGTAATCGATCTCGCCAGTTTCAGCGTTTAGCCCGTATTGAACTGCATTATAAGTTTTACCAGAGAAGCTTACTTTTGCACCGTGAGTCAAGTGACCACCGTGAGCTAAGCTCATACCTAAAACTGTATCGCCCGGGTTAAGAAGCGCTAAATAAACAGCAGAGTTAGCTTGTGAACCAGCGTGTGGTTGAACGTTTGCGTAATCTGCACCAAAAAGTTCTTTAGCACGATCAATCGCCATTTGCTCAATGATATCCACATACTCGCAACCGCCATAATAGCGTTTGCCTGGATAACCTTCTGCATATTTGTTCGTAAGTTTTGATCCTTGCGCTTCCATCACAGCAGGAGAGCAATAGTTTTCAGATGCAATTAACTCGATATGTGCTTCTTGACGCTCACCTTCAGAAGCAATTGCTTGAGCTAATTCTGGATCAAATTCAGAAATGGAAATATTGGCAAACATTAGCGGGGGTCCTATAAATTAGGGCTTTTAAGCCGTGCTAAGATTGCGGCATATTGTAGCATGAACTTTATAATTAAACAGAATGAAGTTAGCTCAGTTTTAAATAAAAATGGCTCAAGTTTTATAAAAAATGAGCCATTGTTTATAAATCAATTAAAAAGCTCGTTTAAAGCTTATATTTTAAATTTCTCTATCATTAATTTTAGCTCTCGCTAATACTAAAAAAGTATTAAATATCAATGACTCTATTGAGCTGCCAGTAAAGACTGAACATTTCCAACAATATTATCTACATTATTACTCATCACCGTGCCATGGTCCCAGTTACCCGTCACATAACTATTAATTTTAGTGCCTAAGGTAGTGGCATTAAATATCAATAGATCAGTTGCTAATTTAGGTACTGTAGGATCAGCTATCCCTTGATAAATGATGATTGGAGTAGTGACTTTTACTTGTAACGGCTGCGAATCTTTTTCCAAAAACGTTTTAACTAACGGCACAGCCATAAAATTAGGTTGTGTACGTGTAAAGCCATCTAGTGTGCCATTATGGTCTTTAGCATAATTACTCATACCCTCATAAAAGGCTCCATACAATGGTCCTGAACAAAGGTTTTCTGCTTGTGCGGCAATACTTGAAATTTGTGAAGTAAAGACTTGTGAATAATTAAAGGCAGGTTGTGTGTTGCGAATGCCAGCTGTAACCAAAGCTGTATATGTATCAAGCTGTGCATAGGTTGCAATTTTAATATCTATCGGTGCATTCGCAACTTGCGCCTCTCCATCTACTAAAATACCCCCTAGATTAGAAGCAGGTGCTACCGCTACTGTACCTTTATAGTCTAGTTGTGCACGGCTCGCATATTGTGCAGCACCTAATGCAGCATGCCCACCCTGAGAATGTCCTACTGTTAACCATTTTTTTGAGGTTAATAAATTACGTTGTGATAAATAATTACGTGCCGCAACCACGGCATCTGTAATTGAAAAAGCCTCACTTTTAATATTTAAAAATGGATGTATGCCTGGGGTACCCAAACCTTCGTAGTCAGGTGCGACCACAACATAACCTGCAGCTAGTAATTTACTAATTAAATCTTTTGTACTATCTGCTAAAGCTGCCTTACTTGGTGCGCAAGTATCTGCCACACCCGTAGTGCCATGTGCCCAAACCACAATTGGCCAACCGCCTACTGGTGGTGGAGTGTTTGGTGTAAATACCAAACTGGTTGCCTGCACTTCTTGACCACTTTGACCCAACATTTTATAAGTCAAAATACTACTTTCTGCGGCAACTGATCCTAAGTTGGTGCTTGTGTAAGCCTCGTCTTTAACGACTGGATTTTGAATATTATTGGTTGGAGTCCCAGATGGATTAGTAGGAGCTGGGCCATCATCACTACTCCCTCCTCCACAAGCGACTAAAAATAAACTCGTGCTAAGAACGCTCGTTATTAATAGGTTCATTTTCATTGGTATATCTTCCCTTAAATTCCATTTTTGTTTTGCTTTAGTTTTTTAATCAACATTTCCTAATGTCTTAAAAATATTTACGCCTAATCTTTATTTTCCGCAAGTTCTATTGGATGAAATTAATCTCTGAAAACTTTATTTTTAATATAAATTAACGTTCTCGCTACTCTCAGACCTCACTTCATGTTTTAAAGTGGGTAGCCAACTGTTAACATTCTTGATTACTCGTGATTGATTAAAGGGCCAGTTATGCAAACCATTATTTTAGATACAGAAACACATACACTAAATGGTTTGCCTATTGAAATTGCGTATGCCCCAATTGAAATTAATGAAGGCAAGCTCACCTTAGATAAGAGCAAATTGTTTGATCAACTTTATCAGGTTAGTGCACCTATCTCTTACGCGGCTATGGCAGTACACCATATATTAGAGTCAGATTTAGAAAACCAGCCCCACTATAAAACTTTTAAATTGCCAGAGACTACAACTTATATTATTGGTCACAATATTGATTACGATATTGCCGCGATTGCTCGTTGTGGCGTGGATGTCTCTCATATCAAACCGATTTGTACTCTAGCTTTAGCGCGTAAAACTTGGCCTGATGCAGAAGCGCATAATATTTCTGCACTCATCTATATGATTTCTCAAGGCAGCGTTAAAGCGCGAGAATTGCTCAAAGGCGCGCACCGAGCCGATGCAGATATTATTTTGACTGCTAATATTTTGATGCATATTGTCTATCATTTAAATATTCAAGACATTGAAGAGCTTTACCGAGTTTCTGAAGAAGCACGTATCCCTACGACTATTAATTTTGGTAAGCATAAAGGCACAGCAATTGCTGAACTTCCTAAAGACTATATTCAATGGTTATTACGTCAAGATGAACTTGACGTCTATTTACGTAAAGCGTTAGAAGGCGCATTTTAAAGACTTAAATAGATGATATTCATCAATTCTTCATCATATTGTCATTTTTGAGTTTTATCGTTAACCCCATTTATATTTTATTAAAAACAGTACTGTTCAACCAAGAAAATTGGACAGTCTGATTTATTTTTTATTTGGGGAAGAATGATGGCTGGTTTTTATCGAACCAATTTAGGAAGAGTCGCGCTTCAACAACGCAACATTACTTTAAATGCAAAACAAAGACGTTTACTACTATTAATAGATCACGAAGATTTTCAAAATTTAAATAGCGAATTTAAAAAACGTATTGCATCTCCAGAGCTTATTCAACAGCTTATCGACTTAAAACTCATTGCTCCTTCTGGCGAAAATTATTCAGAATTAAATGAACAAATATATTTCCCACCATCATCCGTAACTACAATAGAAGCTCATCAAAAAAATATTATAGATGAGAATAAAAGTGACAATATAGTTAGTGAAATTCAGGTTACTCAATTACCATCTTTGCAATCTACAAATACTGAAAATACCCAGCCACCAATTCCAGTTCAACAGCTCTCTTTTGAAGAAATACAACAGTTGATGAAGCAAAGCTTGAGTCAATATTGTGGGCTTATGGCAAAACCACTTATTCAGAAAATAGAACAAATAAAAACGCTTCAAGAGCTTAAAATGTGCCAAATGCAATGGATTACCAGCTTACAGGAGTCGCGTATTCCGCCTAATGAGCTAGCACATACGCTCCATTCTATTAATTATTCAATTCAACTTATTCAACAACGCATCTAAAAAAAACAACAAGTTGCTGTTTAATTAAGCATTAAACCCACTTGTTACCTATTTCGTGCTTTACCTATTGGTGTTTTTTTCCTATGATGTGGCCCACACATGTGCGCTCGTAGCTCAGTTGGATAGAGTACAGGTTTCCGAAGCCTGGGGTCGTGGGTTCGATCCCCGCCGGGCGCACCAGTTTATATATAATAACTTCATAAATTTATCTCAATTTTATAAAATTCCGACTATTTTACTTGGTTTATTAATCATTATCGCTCAAAATATACCCCTCTTTCATAATGTGAGAATTTCATGACTGATGCTTTGGTTTTAAGAGATTTGTCCAAAACATATCGTAATGGTTTTCAGGCGTTAAAAGGTATTAACCTCACTGTGCCTGAAGGTGAATTTTATGCGTTGTTAGGCCCAAATGGTGCCGGCAAATCAACAACCATTGGTATTATCAGTTCCCTCACGAAAAAAACCGAAGGAACAGTTGAGATTTTTGGACACAATCTCGACACTCACCCATCCTTGGCAAAACAACAACTTGGCGTTGTCCCTCAAGAATTTAACTTTGGACAGTTTGAAAAAGCGTTCGATATTTTAGTCACCCAAGCTGGCTATTACGGCATTCATAAAAAGATTGCAGAAAAACGTGCCGAGCATTATTTAGAAAAGCTAGGCCTCTGGGAAAAACGCAATATACAAGCACGTATGCTATCAGGTGGTATGAAGCGCCGACTCATGATTGCACGTGCCATGATGCATGAACCTAAACTTCTTATTTTAGATGAGCCTACTGCGGGTGTTGATATTGAATTACGCCGCTCTATGTGGGATTTTCTAACCGAAATGAACGAAAGCGGTACTTCTATTATTTTGACTACACATTATCTCGAAGAAGCAGAAATGTTGTGTCGTCAAATTGCTATCATTGACCGCGGTGTCATTAAAGAAGACACCAGCATGAAAAGTTTCTTAAACCAGCTGAGTGAAGAGTCTTTTATTTTTGATTTGGCAGAACCCATTGCCCCACTCCAGTTAAATATTATTGGTGTGAAGTTCAACTTAATTGATAGCAGCACTTTAGAAGTGACAATGGATAAAGCACATACATTAAATGACTTATTCCAACTTTTAGAATCACAAGGTATTCGTGTTCGTAGTATGCGTAACAAATCGAACCGTCTAGAAGAGCTATTCGTCAAAATGGTCGAGAAAAATCTTGAAGGAGAGGCAAAATGAATTTTAGCCAACTGCAAATTGCCCTCTGGACTCTAGTTCGTAAAGAAGTACGCCGATTTCTACGTATTTGGCCGCAAACCTTGTTACCACCTGCGATCACGATGAGTTTGTACTTTGTCATTTTTGGTAATTTGGTTGGTTCGCGCATTGGACAAATGGGCGGCGTGAGCTACATGCAGTTTATCGTACCCGGCCTCATCATGATGGCGGTTATTACCAACAGTTATGCTAACGTATCTTCAAGTTTCTTTAGTGTGAAATTCCAAAAGAGCATTGAAGAACTGATTATGAGTCCCGTACCACTACATATTATTTTGTGGGGCTATGTCATTGGTGGTATTTGCCGTGGTGTATTGGTCGGAGCAATTGTGACGACAATGAGCATGTTCTTTACAGACCTCTTTATACATAACTGGTTCGTAACTATATATACAGTCTTAATTACCTCGGTTCTTTTCTCATTAGGTGGTTTTATTAATGCAGTTTATGCAAAATCATTTGATGATATTTCTATTATTCCAACATTTGTCCTTACACCTTTAACCTATTTAGGTGGTGTATTCTATGCTATTAGTGCACTTGGCCCTTTTTGGCAAAAACTTTCTTTAATTAATCCTATTGTGTATATGGTTAACGCTTTCCGTTTCGGCATTTTAGGTCATAGTGACGTGAACGTTACGTTCTCTTTAATCATTGTGACATTATGCTGTGCTGTACTTTACGGAATTGCCTACTATTTACTTGCTCGTGGTTCAGGAATGCGTGAATGAGTGTCGAACAGTCTTTATTGGGTAAAGAAACTCAATATCCAACTAACTATCAACCTGATGTTTTATTTCCAATTGCTCGTGCTCAGTCTCGTGAAGCCTATTCGCATATTGAAGGTATTACACAAGGTAAAGATTGGTGGCATGTTTTTGAAATTTCATGGTTAAACGCTCATGCTATCCCGCAAGTTGCTATTGGCAGAATTACACTGCCAGCTTCTTCACCAAATTTGATTGAATCAAAGTCATTAAAGCTTTACTTCAATAGCCTTAACTTCACACAGTTTGACTCTAAACAATCATTTATTGAAACAGTTGAAAAAGACTTATCGGCTGCGGCCGGTGCAAAAGTTGAGTTAACCTTATTTCAAGTAGATGATTTAGAGATTTCTAAACCTCAAGGCATTTGTATTGATGACTTAGATCCAGAGCGTTTAGAGCAACATCCAGATGCGACTCTTTTAAAACGAGATGCGTCTGATGAAGAAGTCGAAATTGAACTATATTCTCATCTTTTAAGAAGTAACTGCCCAGTCACGGGACAACCAGATTGGGGTACAGTTTTTATCCGTTTTAAGGGCAAAAAACCTTGTTATCGTAGTGTTTTAGCTTATATTATCTCGTACCGTCAGCATAACGGCTTTCACGAACAATGTGTCGAGCAGATTTTTGCGGATATTTGGCAAAATTTGCAGCCTGAAAAGCTGATGGTTTATGCAACTTATACTCGTCGCGGCGGACTTGATATTAACCCTTGCCGAGTATCGGATCTTTCATGGATGCCAAAACCGATTCGATTGGCACGACAATAAAACGAATAATTTGAGGATACACCATGCCGTTTTTTGGTTTTACCCCTTCTGAAGGCTTATTGAACGATATACAAACTGGAATTGCGAACAAAAATTCTAGTGAGCCTTTATACCCACTTCGCGATAAGATTGCTTTACAACTTAATGAAGAGATTATTGATAATGTCTTAATTCAGTTAGTTCAGCACTTCCCTGCAAGTGAAAAGCGCGATACTGCCGAAAAACTAGCAGGCTATGTCAAATCAACAGTCGCTGTTCTTTTAAAACAATTGTTAAGCAAAGCGCCAAACGATGTTGTTAAACAGTCAGTAGAGTTCTCTGAAAAAAGCTTATTTAAAGATCCACAAGGTCAATATAAAGTAGGTGTAACTCTAGATCCTAGCTTAGTCACTAATCTTCAGCATAACTTCACTGAGCTTAAGGCGGGTAACGATATCAATAAAGCTGCATTGGCTGAACTGTATAAACAGTTTGGAGATGCTATGGTTAAACATTTTATGTCTGATTTTAATAAGACATTAGACCTTGGCATGATCAAGCGTAAAGCAGCTGATATTGGTGCGGCAGCTGTAACAAAAGCAGTTCATATTGCGATCGACAAACTCATCCCTAGCTTAAATCGCACTGAACTAAAAGCGATGGCTGAATATCACGAAAGTCTATTCTTTAACTAATAAGAAATAGCCTATCGGAAACCTAGCGAGAGCTAGGTTTTTTTATTGCAAAATATTGATATACATTGCCATTAATCAGGTTTATGTTAGCATGCGCCAAGCACTGATTGACCTAGTTAACGCCGCATGTCTCCTAGCCCACAATATAAGTTTTTACGCCAAGCTCCTCGAGATGGTCTTAGCACCGCTATGCAACCATCAAGGTGGCAACAACTCCACATTGACCCGTGGTTATGTCTATTTTTGCTGTTAAATGCGCTATTAGGCTTAACGGTACTATATAGTGCTTCGGCGCAGGATGTAGGGCTGGTCAGTAAACAAGCCATGAGTTTTGGTATTGGCTTTTTAGTGATGTTTGGTCTAGCCCAAATTCCGCCTAAGGTCTATCAAGCGTTTTCCCCCTACTTTTATTTGTTTGGCCTATTTTCGCTTGTGGCAGTTATGGTATTCGGTGAAGTCCGAATGGGTGCTCAGCGTTGGATTGATATTCCCGGTTTCGGAAGTGTCCAACCCAGTGAGTTCATGAAAATCGGCATGCCGATGATGATTGCATGGTTTTTAGCACGAAAACCTCTTCCCCCTAGTTTTTCACAAGTTATTTTATCTTTAATGTTAATTGGTATTCCCTTTTTACTGATTGCAGAACAACCTGATTTAGGGACATCACTTTTAGTATTAGCAAGCGGTATATTTGTCTTATTTTTAAGTGGACTATCGTGGCGAATGATTGGTGCAGCTGCCGCATGTGCAGCAATCGTAATTCCAATTGCGTGGGAATTTCTTTTACACGACTATCAACGCCAAAGGGTTTTAACCTTACTTGATCCAGAGGCAGATGCACTCGGTACGGGTTGGAATATTATTCAATCTAAAACTGCAATTGGTTCTGGTGGTTTTTCAGGTAAAGGCTTCCTTGAAGGCACCCAATCACATTTACACTTTTTACCCGAAGGACATACTGACTTTATTATTGCTGCATATTCCGAAGAATTTGGACTCATCGGTGTACTTATTTTAGTAATCCTTTATTTTGCCATTATTTTTAGAACATTCCAGATCGGTTTACAAAGCTTCCATAACTATGGACGTTTAGTTGCTGGCGCCTTTGGTTTGTCTTTTTTTGTTTATGTATTTGTAAATGCGGGAATGGTCAGTGGTATTTTACCTGTAGTAGGTGTTCCTTTACCTTTTATGAGTTATGGCGGAACAGCTATTATTACTTTAATGGCCACCTTTGGTTTAGTCATGTCCATTCATACACATCGATAATCTGGAATTTTAAAACGATATGTTGTCTCAACACTTAAATAAAACTTTAAAAATGCTCGCTTTGTGTACTGGCTTAATCAGTACAAGTCATTTCGCTCAGGCCAACGATTTTGCAACACATCCTGATTATTTGAATTTTAAACAAAAAACGATGAATGCTTATGGCTTAAGTAGCGATCAAGTCGATGCAGCCATGAGTGGTGCAAAAAATTTACCAAACATTCTAAATATTATGACTCGTCCGGGTGAAAGTAAGCCTTGGTATGATTATCGCTCTATGTTCTTGGTCGAAGGCACAATTCAACGTGGTGTCCGTTTTAAAAATCAATATGCAGATGCGTTAAATCGTGCAGAACAACAATATGGCGTATCTCAAGCTGTCATTTTAGGTATTTTGGGCGTTGAAACAGGTTATGGCGCAAATAAAGGTTCTTTTATTACACGTGATGCTTTAGCTACGCTTGCTTTTGGCTACCCTCGCCGTGCTGAATATTTTGGTGATGAGCTAGCTGCTCTTATTGCTTGGACTTATAAAGAAGGCTATCCAACAAATAGTATTGTAGGTTCCTATGCAGGTGCGATTGGCTATCCACAATTTATGCCAAGCAATATTAGTAAATATGGGGTGGATTATGACGGCAATGGACATATCGACTTAAGAAACTCAGCAGAAGATGCTATTGGTTCAATTGCAAACTACTTAGCAAAACAAGGTTGGCAACGCGACCAACCGATCGGGTTTATGGCTCGTTACACTGGGTCAAATCCAGAAAGTATTATTGCTAAAGATTTAACGCAACCTTTCCCATATGGTGCATTAAAGACACTTGGTATTTCTCCATTGAATCCTTTAGTTAAAATTGATGATCTCGATATGGTGAATGTTATTCAATTACAAGACTATAATGGACCAATTTACTATTTAACTTACCCGAATTTTCAAGTGATTACGACTTATAACAAGAGCCGCATGTATGCTACAGCTGTATGGTTATTAGGCACCGAAGTAGCTAGCCGATAGGCTAGCTTTTTTATGCTTTATGTAAAAGTCAATAAATATTTTTGTTAAATAGATCACAATACATACATTTTTAATAACTTGTTACATTATTGATTATTTTTTATCCTAAAACTGTAAGTTTTTGCCCTTTTTGTAAAGATTTCTCGTTAAAGACTAGACACTCTCCGTAACCGATGAATATTATCCACCCCAATATAGCAATTGCAAAAGTGAATAATAAGGCATGTTCACTTTAAATTTCAGTCAATGGCTGAAAGAAAAAGTACATGTTCTCAGGAGTTTATACAAATGCAGTTATCGCTGAAATACGTTCTTGCACTGACGGCTAGTTTAAGTATGGCCCCACTGCACGCTGAAATGGTGCAGTCATCATCATTAAACAGTGATGTAGATGGTCCTAATCTAGCAGCACGTGTATTGAGTAAAGATACTCAAAACTTTAATTCTCGTTTTTCTAACATTAACAGTCTTTCAATCACTGAACGTTCTGGCGATCAAATCCGTCGTCAAGCTATCGCAGCAAAAATTGAAATCCCTGAAGATGAGCCTTCAGTGATTGAAAAACTTAACACAGTAGCTTCAAACACTGTTCGTAAGTTTAGCCAAACTGGTATGGCATCTTGGTATGGCCGCCAATTCCATGGCCGTAAAACTGCAAGTGGTGAAACATTCGACATGAATGCTTTAACTGCTGCTCACCGTAGCCTACCGTTGAACTGTTACATTCGAGTAACGAATAAAGACAATGGTAAAAGTGTGGTTGTAAAAGTAAATGACCGTGGTCCTTTCCATGGCAACCGTGTACTTGACCTATCATACGGTGCAGCTAAACGTCTTGGTATTACCAATGCTGGAACTGCTAAAGTAAATATTGAGCGTGTTGATGGCCCAACTTCATAAGTTATAGCCTCTCGAGTTCATGTAAAAAGCCGCAATTTTTTCTGCGGCTTTTTTATATTTTAAGTTATCAAAATAATTCCTAACGTAAAGTTAAAAAATCCTCTTTTTTGCCCCTTATCTAGCTCTGAATTTGAATATTTTTTAAACAAAAAACCATGTTTATTTAATACCAGTTAATTTTACGTCTAATTTGCGTTTAGAGCGTCTTTTTTAAATTTGCGCTACACTAGTACCATTTTTCCAAAATAAAGGCTATTTATGGCGTTTTTAGAGTAGATGAGTAGAGCTTTTTCATACAATTTTCCCATCAATCTCAAAATTACGCTTTTTTAGATGATTTCATCATTTAGCAACACAGAAAAAATATTATGAAAAATTGCCCCATTCTTGAGGTCGAATTGACCACCTTTTCAACCACAGTCATATTATTTTTTCGTTTGCCCTTTCTTAGTTTTTTTAATACAACGCTCCCTATAGTTGAATAGTGTTGGTTTCTTGTCGAGATCCTCAAGAACAGGCTAAAATATACTCACAAAAATAAATCGAAGTTAAAACAAGGAGTGTGCTACCAATGAAATCCATTACTGAATGGTTTGATGAATATAGTGAAAGTCATCAAAATCCAACCAATAAACAAATTCACTGGCTTTGCGTTCCCGCCATTTTATTTTCTATTATTGGAATCATTGCGCATTTCAGCACATTGCTTACTGCTTTATTACTTGTGTTGACCTTAGTATTTTATGCACGTTTAGATCTTGTACTTGCTGTGGCAATGGCTGCCTTACTTGTTGTTATGGCATGGCTCATTTACACCCTACCTGTAGGAGTCGGGTTTTATATCGCTATTTTTGTGATTGCTTGGGTTGGACAATTTTACGGACATAAAGTCGAAGGCAAAAAGCCCTCGTTCTTTAAAGATTTACAATTCCTACTAATTGGACCAGTTTGGTGTATGGATGCTTATCTCTCAAAAATCTTACCTAAATGGAAAAGCAGACAAAAACAAGCTCTTGCTTAAAGATTAACTTAAAGCTGAATCCTTTCGATTCAGCTTTTGCATGTTAGTAATTTATTAGAAAATTTATAAAATAAAAAACTCCTAAACTTGCTATCACACTTAAAAGAACTTTTTTTAGGTACATAGCGATTACAATACAAAAGATTGCTGCATAAATATAAGGATTATTTATCACGCCTCTTAAATGATTACCATCGAAAAAAATAACTGGAATACAAATTGCAGTTAACAAACAAGGTGCAGAATAGTTAAGCATCTTATTCAGAATAAGCGGCAGTTTAATTTTTACTTGAGGTTCTAAAAAATAATAGCGATTAAAAAAGACGATTGCTGCCAAGCCTAAAATCATAAACCAAGACATATTATTGCTCCTTACCTATTTTTTCAGTTAAAACAGCAATTAACATTCCCATCAACCCTGAAAGTAAAATCGCACCCTCAATTTGATAAAATTTAAATAAAAACCCACTTAAACAAGTTGTTAGCACACCAGCTATGACCGGAAATCCTTTACATAACGGCACAATCATGGCAATAAAAATAGCAACGATCGAAAAATCCAAATGGTAATTTAAAAGATCAGGTATCACTGTCGCCAGCAGTATTCCCACCAAACTAAAAGCAACCCAAAATAAATAAAAACACAGTCCTGCTCCCAACAGATATTCCGAACTTCTTTTTTCAAATGGAGCACTCACCGCAAACAATTCATCTGTTAATAAAAAACCTAAACTCAATCGTTTAGGTAGAGATAAGATAGAAATGTCATTTCTTAAAGTTAATGCATAAATAAAATGTTGAGCCGTTAAAAAGAAAATAGTCAAATAAATTGTAAAAACAGATGCACCTTCCATAGCCATGCTTAAGCTAACCAACTGAGCAGCTCCAGCAAAGACGAGTCCAGACATTGCTAGTGCTTTATAAAAAGATAATCCTGCATGAATTGCCATAGATCCCGCTAAGATTGCCCACGGAATAACAGAAATTGATAAGGGCAAAATATCCATTGCGCCACGTAAAAATAAATAGGATGGCTTATTTTTTAAAAACCCAACTGGCTGATTAAGCTGAATATTCATATATAAAATCCAATATAAGAAACATCTCTATACCATGCTTGATGAGTGCCGACTTATATTGGATAAAATTGCTTTAAAACTAATTTATTTATATGTTCAAACTTGCTACATATTGAGTGGGTGTGACGCCCATTGCTTTTTTAAAGTGACGGTTAAAATGGCTTTGGTCAGAAAAACCACATTGTTGTGCCACCATGGCAATTTGGTCCCCCTGTTTTAATAACTGTCTTGCTTTTTGCAAACGTGCTTGTACAAGCCAAGCGTGAGGTGGCAGACCTACATATTTTTTAAATTGCCTTAAGAAATGCCAAGCGCTCAAGCCGACCATGTCAGCCAAATCTTGTAAAGAAAAGTTTGTTTCAGGCATTTCTACGAGTAATTCTTTAACTCTTAATATTTTTGAATATGCTTCTGGTAACTCACAAAAAGTATGATTTGATTTACCATGTCTCTTCATAAGACAAGCTAAAGTTGTTAAATACATCGTTTCTTTGAGTAGAAAATTATCTTTTTGTTCTAATAAATCAAAAAGTAAGCAAAGCTGTTGAGCCAAACCTAGGTCGCGAATCACGGCTTGAGGAAACCATGGTGCGCCATGCGGATTTTCAAAAAAATCTTGACTAACTTCTGCTAACATTTCAGGTATTGGATAGATCGCTCGATAACGCCACCCTGATTCAACAGCCGATGAACCAGTATGAATCTCGTCAGCATTGACTAAAATAATATCGCCTTTAGGAGCTACATGTAGCTGTCCCGTCCTAAAAAAAGACTGTGCTCCCTCTTCAATCACACCAATACAGTACCCTTCATGAGTATGCTTTGAAAATTGTGTTTGGTGATAATGTGCTTTTAATAACTCTAAACCGCCCAACTCTCGCACATGCAGATAATCGGCTTGCTCCCGCTGCATAAATACGTCTCATCTATTCAATAAAAAAACCATAGCACGTTTTAATAAACTGAATAGAACAAAATTGCTCTATGAAAATAATCTGATTAAACGTTCACTTGAGCTTTATTGATAGATCTGTCCGTCATGTTTAAGCCATCCACCTTCATGACGACCTTGTGGATCGCGATGAGTCCAATGTAGTACACCACCTTTTGAGTTGTATTCATATTCGCCATAAAACTCAACGATGTCACCTTTATTTAGATTAGAAATTTTAGGTGCCAAATCGATATTATGTGCAACCAAAATTGAAAGACCATTTTTTAATACTAGAATGAATTTCTGGTGTCTTGACCCATCATTATCATCTCTTAAAATTGCTTTGACTCGACCACTTCCCTGCACTTGAACATTACTTTGTCTCTGCTCATAAGCAGCTTTTACAGTGTCCACTCCATTATTTGAAAGTGTAGTTTCATTACGCTGAGCTGCGGGTATAGTTGATGATGGTAATTGACTTTGCTTGTGCCCAGATAAATCCAGACCAAAATACGCAGCAATCAATAAAATAATCACACCACCAATACTGAGATTTTTTTTATTTGTCATTGTATACCCTTATTTTAACTGAGATAAAAAAAGCCCCAATGGGGCTTTTTTTATTGTGATACGAATTACTTCGCAGCAGCTTGAGCAGCAGCAACTTCTTCAGCGAAGCTAAGTTCTGCTTTCTTCTCAATACCTTCACCAACTTCGAAACGTACGAATTCAGCAACAGTAGTACCAGTTGCTTTTAATACATCAGCAACTTTCTTGTCATTGTCGATTACATACATTTGACGATCAAGAGCAACTTCGTTCAAGTATTTATCAACTGAACCAGTTACCATTTTCTCAACGATGTTAGCTGGCTTACCAGATTCTAACGCTTTCGCTTCAGCAATTTCTTTTTCTTTAGCGATAAGGTCAGCAGGAACAGCTTCAGCATTTACAGCTACTGGGTTGAATGCAGCAACGTGCATTGCAATACCTTTACCAGTATCAGCATCACCAGTATAAGAAACTACAACACCGATTTTTAAACCGTGTTTGTAGATAGCCAAGTTTTCGCCTTCAACGATTTTCGCGCGACGAACTTGGATGTTTTCACCGATTTTTTGAACAAGTGCAATACGAGCTTCTTCAACTGATTGACCGTCTGCTAATTTTAATTCAGCGATTTTAGCAGCATCAGTTTCACCAGCAGCTAAAGCAGCAGTAGCAACAGCTTTTGAGAAGTTAGAGAAGTTTTCGTCTTTAGCAACGAAGTCAGTTTGACAGTTAACTTCAACTAAAATTGCTTTGTTGCCTTCTTGAACGATTGTGATTGCACCGTCAGCAGCAATGTTACCAGCTTTTTTAGCAGCTTTAGCTTGACCAGATTTACGAAGGTTATCAATAGCAAGCTCGATGTCACCGTTCGCTTCTGTTAATGCTTTTTTGCATTCCATCATTGCAAGACCAGTACGGTCACGTAATTCTTTTACCATGCTTGCAGTAATTGCAGTCATGTTGATCTCCTAAAATCGGTAGAAAATAAATCTTTTCAACAAAAACGGCCCAAAGAAACTCTGGGCCGTTTGCACTCTCGACGCTTAATTTGCCACCATTACATGTCGCAAAAATGACAAGCCTGCGTCAAAACGCATTAAGCCTCAGAAGCGTCTTTCGCAGCGTCATCGCCTTTTGCTTGAGCGTTCGCTTGAGATTGAGCGTATTCTTTACCAGCAAGAATTGCGTCAGCCATAGCTGAAGCATATAGAGTTACTGCACGGATCGCATCATCGTTACCAGGAATAACGTAATCAACGTTGTCTGGGTTAGAGTTTGTATCAACGATACCGATAACAGGAATACCTAAGTTCTTAGCTTCTTTGATTGCAATCGCTTCGTGATCAACGTCGATTACAAATAATGCGTCAGGTAAACCACCCATGTTTTTAACGCCGCCTAAAGAGCGCTCAAGTTTTTCCATCTCACGAGCACGTTCTAAAGCTTCACGTTTAGTAAGCTTAGCAAAAGTACCATCTTGAGATTGAGTTTGAAGATCTTTTAAACGGTTGATAGATTGGCGAAGTGTTTTCCAGTTCGTCAACATACCACCTAACCAACGGTGATCTACATATGGTTGACCAGCGCGTTGAGCTTGTTCACGGATGATGTTAGAAGCAGCACGTTTTGTACCAACGAACAAAACTTTGTTCTTTTTGCTTGCTAATTGGTTAGCGAAGTTCAAAGCATCATTTAACGCAGGAACAGTGTGCTCAAGGTTGATGATGTGAATTTTGTTGCGCGCGCCAAAAATGTATTGACGCATTTTTGGGTTCCAGAAACGAGTTTGGTGACCAAAGTGCGCACCTGCTTGAAGAAGGTCGCGCATGCTTACGTTGTAATCTGCCATTTTCTTTACCTTAAAAGTTGGGTTAGGCCTCCATATATCCGCATTCTCCACCTTTTTACGGGCACCCAGAGTAATGTGACGATATATGTGCGGATTTTTTACTCCATCTATCAAAATTGTTCGTAAAAGATATTCACGAAAAGCATTTGATAAAATGGGCGGCTATTTATACCATAGACGCTTGTAAATTACCAAAAGTTTTTAGAGATCATGAACAGTACTTATACAGCTCCACGTCGATTAATCAAAACTCCAGATGAAATTGAAAAAATGCGCATTGCAGGACGACTGGCGGCTGAAGTTCTAGAGATGATCAAGCCCCATATTAAGGCAGGTGTAAGTACACTTGAACTTGATACCATTTGTCGTAATCACATTGAAAATGTGCAACATGCTATTCCTGCATGTGTAGGCTATGGTGGAGCTCCTGGGCGCCCTGCTTTTCAACACTCTATTTGTACTTCGGTTAACCATGTTGTCTGTCATGGTATTCCCTCTGAAAATAAAATTTTAAAAAATGGTGACATCCTTAATATTGACGTTACTGTCATTAAAGATGGTTATCACGGCGATACCAACATGATGTATGTCGTTGGTGGTGAAACTTCTATTTTAGCCAACCGTCTATGCAAAGTTGCTCAAGAAGCGATGTATCGTGGGATGGCAACTGTTAGAGATGGTTCATATTTAGGTGATATCGGCCATGCAATCCAAAAGTATGTCGAATCAGAACGTTTTAGTGTAGTACGCGAATATTGTGGTCACGGTATTGGAACTGTTTTCCATGATGAACCTCAAGTACTCCATTATGGTCAAGCTGGTACAGGTATGCGTCTGGAAGCAGGTATGACTTTTACAATTGAACCTATGGTAAATGCTGGCGTATGGCAAACTAAATTGTTAGGTGACAAATGGACTGTCGTAACGAAAGACCATAAACTTTCAGCTCAATATGAACATACTATTTTAGTTACCCAAACAGGCATTGAAGTCTTAACTGCTCGTCCAGAAGAAGACTTATCTCGCTTCAACCAATAATTTAAAAAACTTAAATAAAAGGCTACTTTGTGTAGCCTTTTATTATTTATTATGTACTTTTTATTAATAAATCTTTCCAAATATAAACAAATATTTCAAAAAAATTACAATTATTAATTTTTAATACACAATCTATTCAATAAAACAGGGTATGGTGGGCTCAATAAAAATCAGTAAACAAATGTCGGACATGGAGTCCTTTTATGATGAAAAAGTCATTATTTTGTATGACAGCTGCCTTTTTTGCTCTGCCAACATTCACTTATGCCGCTTCACCATATTTTAGTTTTAAAGATGGCGATGGCTTCAAACGTTTTTCTGTCTCTGCTGGTTGGCTCCATGCTATGCCTCAAGGCTCAGGAAACCCTGTCAATATCAATACTAGCGTTGCAGAAGGTACAACATCTAAAGTTGGAGATGTATCTACAAAAGCCGTTTTAGATGCAATCGACCAAAGTAAAACTTCAGGAAAATTCTGGTATAGCACTATTAGCCTTCTTGATAAGTTTACAGACACTCTTCCCTCATCACTTGCAGGTACAGCAGAAGTTAATGGTCTTTCTCAATGGCAACAACAAGGTTCTGGCTTAGAAGCTGCTGATGTTGATACTGTTGGTCTTATGTTTAATTACAACTTTACGGACAATTTATCTTTAGAAATTAAAGGTGGTATTCCTCCTAAAGTAGATATTAATGGAAAAGGTAATATTTATGCTCCCCTTTCTGGAAAAGCGACTCCTCTAAAAGACGGATCTTTAATAGGAGGAATCATAGGAGATGGAATTTCCGAGGCGGGGGGAGATATTCCTTTAAAACAAGACCTGCATATTACTGATCTTTCTCAGGGAGGTAAGGCTGCGACTGCTCGTGCATGGTTACCAGCCGTTGAACTACATTATCAATTTGGTAAATCAGGGGTAAATAAGTTCCGTCCTTATATCGGAGCTGGCGTGATGTATGCATACTTTAATGATTTAAAAATGAATCCCGGTATTGAGGCCGATTTAATTCAAGCGGGTCACATGATCCAGAATATCCATGATGGTAAAGCTGGTGCAGCATTAGATCGCAACACATCATCAGCAAATCCTATCGTTAAACTAGAAGCAACCGATACTTTTGCCCCTATTGTGACTCTAGGTGCATCTTATGACTTCAACCCAAACTGGTTTGCTGTTGGTTCAGTTTCATATTCCAAAATGAATAGTGAAGCAAAAATATATGTGACTGACCAAAATACAGGTAAAGAGCTAATTAAAGCGAATACCAAAATTGATATTGACCCACTCATTACATATGTTGGTGTCGGTTACCGCTTCTAATTTTTGTGTCACCCAAAGCTATAAAAACTTATGCACGTTTTTATAGCTTTCTTTTTTTCTATATTTTGCTTCTTTTTAAATCAAAATGCTAAAAAAATGAGCACTTTTATAAAGCCGATTGAAAAAATTTACCGCCTTCCTCTCTTATGAGCATTTACTGATTTATTTCTGTTTTTTAATTAATTTTATTTTTAATAAACTAACTCAATAGAATTAGAAAGTAATTTTTCCTTTTTAGTAAAATTAATTTTTTGGCACAAGCTTTGCTTTATTCATAGCGAGATGAGTCAACGATGATTCAATGAATAAACCAAGACGGCCAACGATGTCCGCTCTGATCGGTCTGCAGATAGGCAATAAATTGCCATGCAAATTAAAATTTCGTTCAGTTCAGAGGGACGGCGTATGTCTTCAAATATCAATCTAGATGCAAAAAAAGCAACTGAAATAAAATTATTTAGCTTTTCTACTCCTGCAATGCGCGCTTTCCACATGACATGGCTCGCATTCTTTGTGTGCTTCTTCGCATGGTTTGCTTGCGCACCATTAATGCCGGTTATTAAAGGTGAGTTCGGCTTAACCAAAGACCAAATTGCCAATATCAATATTGCCGCCGTTGCAATTACGATTTTAGTACGACTCGCTGTCGGCCCACTTTGTGATAAATATGGCCCGAGGATTACCTATACAGCTCTTCTCTTGCTTGGCAGTATTCCTGTATTTGGGGTTGCTGCTGCTAACAGTTATGAGTCTTTTTTATTCTTCCGCTTACTGATTGGTGCAATTGGCGCAAGCTTTGTTATTACGCAATATCATACAAGCGTTATGTTTGCACCTAATGTTGTAGGTACAGCAAATGCGGCAGCAGCTGGTTGGGGTAATGCTGGTGGCGGTGCAACCCAAGCTCTAATGCCTTTATTACTTGGTGCAATTGTCATGTTCGGTGTCGAACAAACTATGGGCTGGCGTGTTGCACTAATCGTACCAGGCGTAATGATGGTCATTGTTGGTATTCTTTACTGGAAACTCACCCAAGACTGTCCTCAAGGAAACTTCAAAGAAGTCCGCGCACAAGGGATTGAAGTTGGCAGTGGTAAAAAAGGTGGCATGGCAATTTTGATGCAAGCTGCCCGTAACTACCGTGTCTGGATTTTATTTGTGGCTTACGGTGCATGTTTCGGGATTGAAATTTTTATCCATAACGTTGCAGCAATGTACTATGTTGATCATTTCAAAATGGATTTAAAAACTGCTGGTTTAACCGCGGGGATATTTGGTCTTCTTGCACTCTTTGCTCGTGCACTTGGCGGTATTATTTCCGATAAAGTCGCACTCAAAAAAGGTTTAGATGGCCGCACTAAAGTACTGGTACTCATGATTTTGGGTGAAGGTTTATTCTTGATTCTTTTCTCTCAAATGAATGTGGTCGCTCTTGCAATTATTTCTATGACCATTTTTGCCTTGTTTACTCACATGGCTTGTGGCGCGACTTATGCTCTCGTACCATTTATTGATCGTAATGCTTTAGGTGGTGTTGCAGGCATTATTGGCGCAGGTGGCAATGTGGGTGCTGTTGCAGCTGGTTTCTTATTAAAAGGTTTGCTAGATGTTCAAACTTGTCTATTTATTTTAGGTGGTTTGGTTATGGTCGCAGGCTGTAGCGTAATTCTAATTCGCTTCACGACTGAACATAAAGAAAAAGAACAAGTCCTTTTTGAACAAGCATTACTTGAACGTAATTCCGCAGCTTAATTTTTACAAGAAGCAGAGATCAAAATGATGTCTGCTTCTTTAATTTTCTTCTCATAAAATACGATTCTTCAGAACTTTTTAATTCTTCTTAAATATTCCCTCCAACTATATCGATATTTTTCGATATATCTTCTACAATAAATCATCATTATTATAATTTTCCATTAATCATGACTAAAACTGGCAACCAATTTTCTCAGTCCCTCATCTATATGCTGATTGGCAGTGCAATTATTCTGGCCCTTTCATTAGGTGTCCGTCATGGTTTCGGTCTCTACCTTGTACCCATGAGCCATGAATTTGGCTGGGGACAGCATGTTTTTAGTCTTGCGATAGCCATGCAGAACCTGATCTGGGGAGCTGTTCAGCCTTTTACTGGAGCAATTGCAGATAAATATGGCAGTAAAGTTGTGGTTGCTGTTGGTGGCTTACTTTATACCCTAGGCCTACTTTTAATGGCTTTTAGTTCAAGTGTACTCATTTTAAATTTAAGCTTAGGCCTTATTATTGGTTTAGCTTTATCAGCAACCTCTTTTACGGTTTTACTGAGTGCAGTAGGCCGAGCTGCCCCTCCAGAAAAAAGAAGTATGGCAATGGGTATTGCCAGTGCAGCAGGCTCTTTTGGTCAGTTTATTATGCTACCTTCCACCCTTCTCTTGCTTAAAACGGTAGGATGGTCGTCAGCTTTAATGGTGAGTGCACTGTTAATTGCGTTTATCATTCCCCTAGCGTGGATGCTAAAAGGACCAAGCAATCAAACACCAAAAGCAATTGCTCAACCACAGCTCACATTTAAACAAGTACTGAATATTGCTAGAAAACATAAGCCATTCTGGTGGTTAGCTTTAGGATTTTTAGTCTGCGGATTTCAGGTGGTCTTTTTAGGTGTTCATCTGCCGGGCTATTTAATCGATCACGGCTTTGATGCAGCTACAGGTACCGTGTTTCTTGCTTTAGTTGGGTTATTTAATATTGTGGGGACTTATGGGGCAGGTTGGTTAGGAGATCGATTCTCAAAACCTAAATTATTAATGGCACTTTACGGTAGCCGAGGCATCGCAATCATCGCCTTTTTACTATTACCTCTAAGCACTTATACGGTATATGCTTTTGGCGTCATTATGGGGCTACTATGGCTCTCTACAGTTCCACTTACCAACGGCATCGTGGCAAATATGTTTGGTGTTAAATACCTTTCAATGTTAAGTGGTATTGTGTTTTTCACCCATCAAGTCGGTTCTTTCTTTGGCGGCTGGCTTGGCGGTGTTAACCATGACTTAACAGGTAATTACAATGCAATTTGGCTATGTTCAATAGCTTTGAGTATATTAGGGGTAATCGTACATTTTTTTGTAAATGAGGAGGCTGTTATCCATGACGCATAATGCCTTACTTTTGAAAACAATTATGACTTTGCTCGTGATTACTCTGCTGGCCTCTTCAATCATTTTATGGAAACAAACTCCTGATTTATTTGTATATTTTAATCAAGCATTTTGTGCCCACTAGAGATATAGACAGCCAGACGCATACTGCAAATTGTCATAAAAATATAAAAAACCTATGGTCTAATGAAAATAAAAAAGCCCGCAAGTTTGCGGGCTTTTTTATGAAAAACTTATTTAAAATCAAAACAAACGATTCATACCATTAAGCGCAGCTACACGATATGCTTCTGCCATTGTTGGATAGTTAAACGTTGTTTCAACAAAATATTTCAAGGTATTGTTTGGGCTGTGCATAACTGCTTGCCCAATGTGGATAATTTCGGCAGCGTTATTACCAAAACAATGAATACCTAAAATTTCCATAGTGTCGCGATGGAAAAGAATTTTTAACTCACCCACTGTATCACCGGTAATTTGCGCACGAGCCAAATGACGGAAAGAAGCTTGACCTACTTCATACGGAATTTTCTCTTCCGTTAGTTCCTGTTCATTTTTACCAATTGATGAGATTTCTGGAATAGTATAAATACCTGTTGGGATATCACGTACTGGCTTCGCATCTTCACCACTCATGTTTGCGCCAGCACAACGCCCTTGGTCATAAGCAGCAGAAGCAAGTGATGGCCAACCAATCACGTCACCAGCAGCATAAATATTTTCAACTTCAGTTTGATATTGATCATTTACTGAAAGTTGACCACGGTTATTTGGTACTAAGCCAACATTTTCAAGACCTAAGCCTTCAGTGTTTCCTGAACGACCGTTACACCAAAGAATCGCATCGGCTTTAATCTTTTTACCACTTTGTAAATGTAGTACAACATGGTCATCAAACGTTTCTAGGTGATCCATTTGCTCATTATGACGAATCAATACACCTTGTTCACGCAAGTGATAAGACAATGCATCAGCAATTTCATCATCTAGATAACTTAATAATTTTTGCTGAGTATTAATCAAGTCAACTTTATGATCTAGACCAATAAAGATTGAGGCATATTCACAGCCAATAACACCTGCGCCGTAAATAATGATTTTTTGAATTGAATAATCAAGATCAAGGATTTTGTCCGAATCGAATACGCGAGGATGATCAAAGTCTAAACCTTGCGGATGATAAGGACGACTACCTGTAGCAATCACGATTTGCTTACAGATAATTGTTTCTTTAATGCCTTCATGGCTAAAAACTAAAACTGTATTTTTATCTTGAATATATGCACGGCCGTGGAATACACCGATTTTATTGCGATCGTAAAAACGTGTATGCGTATCAACCTGTTGTTGAATTACTTTGTGTGCATTACGCAAAACCTGTTTCATGGTGAACTGTTTCCATTCACCTACTTTTTGAAACATTGGATCGCGCTGATAGCGAATAATACTAGAAACTGTTTGACGTAATGCTTTACTTGGAATGGTACCTACGTGTGCACAGTTACCACCCAGTTGATCACGCACATCTACAATTGCAACACGCTTACCCGCTTTTGCAAGCTTCATTGCCGCGCCTTCACCTGCAGGTCCAGAACCGAGAACTACCGCATCGTATTTAACGAAATTCCCACTAACGACCTCTTTTTTACGTGGCATTGAAAGCTCCTTCCTCACTTGAATGACTATATTTTATAATAAATTATGGCTAATATGCGGTGAATTTATGTATTTCTCAACCCTATATTTCTGAATAACCACATTTATTATATGAATAGTTATTTTCCGCTATTAACTGCAGAAGTTCGCTATAATACAATGTCAATGTCTCTATAAACGAGTGGAAAAGTTAAATATGTCAGAACACCGTAAACCTGAACAGGGTGTAAAACTTCGTGGCGCAGAAAAAGTCGCAAGAATTCCTGTAAAAGTTGTACCTACGGTTGAAGTGCCGCGTAAACCTGACTGGATTCGTGTCAAGATGACGGCACCAGAAGAAGTTCAGCGTATTAAAACCACTTTACGTGCTCAAAAACTCCATACCGTTTGTGAAGAAGCTGCTTGTCCAAACCTACCAGAATGTTTTGGTGGTGGTACAGCAACATTCATGATCATGGGTGATATTTGTACACGTCGTTGCCCTTTCTGTGATGTAGCACATGGTCGTCCAAATGCACTCGATGCAGATGAACCTCGTCACATGGCAGAGACAATTGCTAATCTTAAGCTCAAATATGCAGTAATTACTTCGGTTGACCGTGATGACTTACTTGACGGCGGTGCACAACACTTTGTGGACTGTATCAAAGAAGCTCGTGCACTAAGCCCAAATACATTGCTTGAGATTTTAGTACCAGATTTCCGCGGACGTATGGATATTGCTTTACGCATTATGACTGAATGTCCGCCAGACGTATTTAACCACAACATCGAAACTGTGCCACGTCTATATAAAGCAATGCGCCCAGGTTCAGACTATCAACATTCTTTAAACTTATTAAAAATGTTTAAAGAATATTGCCCTGATATCCCAACAAAATGTGGTTTGATGGTGGGTATCGGTGAAACTGAAGAAGAAGTTATTGCTTTGCTTGATGACTTGCGTGCTCATGATGTTGACTATGTGACTATTGGTCAATACTTACAACCTTCTAAACAACACGCGCCAATTGACCGCTTTGTAACGCCAGAAGAGTTCGAACGTTATGCAGAGCATGGCCGTAAACTTGGTTTTAGAAATATTTGGTCTGCACCAATGGTTCGTTCAAGTTACTTTGCTGATCGTCAATACCACGGTGAACCAGTGCCGGAAGTTCGTCGCAAAGTAGATCCAGCTAAAAAAATCGCTGTTCAAGTTGTCGAAGCTTAAAAATTAAATATCTATAAAAGCCCTCTACGTTAGAGGGCTTTTTATTTGTATAAGAAAATCAATAACATTTCTTGACAAATCGATAAAACAACCCATTACACTTTCACTTAAAAATATCTTATATCTAAAAGTACGATATATCCCTGCTCTAGCATATACATCAATTGCGACATAAAAAATTAAATTTAAACAGCATTAAAAATTAGCTAGTTAAGCCTTAAATCTCTCCTCGCTTTTTTGTAACTTCTAACTTGAGGGCTTATCTAGCAAGGAGCAAGTATGATTTTCCTACTCTTTGTTTTAAGCGTTGTCATTCAGCTTTTTGCAATATGGGCAATTTTCTTTTTTAATCTAAACAGAACCATTGGTAGTGTTATTACGATTGCTGTAGCCATACTTACTGCACTCATACTAACGCCATGGGCTCTCCTTTTAGGTATTCCCCTTATTGTCCTTAGTATCATTATTTTATTTGCACCATTACGCTTTAATCTGATTACTCAACCTGCATATAAAACTTTAGCAAACTCAATGCCGAGCATCAGTACGACTGAACAAGAAGCTTTAGAGGCAGGTACCAGTTGGTGGGAAAAAGAATTATTTATGGGGGCACCCGATTGGTCACAATTTGAAAATTACCCCTACCCAACTTTGTCAGCAGAAGAACAAAGTTTTATCGACAATGAAGTTGAGCTCCTTTGTAGCATGCTAGATGAATGGGAGATCCATCATCACTTAAAAGATCTACCACCAGAAGTTTGGCAATTTATTAAAGATAAAGGTTTTTTAGGCCTCATTATTCCAAAGTCCTTTGGTGGCAAAGAATTTAGCTCATTTGCCCAAAGCCGTATTATGAGCAAAATTGCTTCCCGCTCACTCACCACAGCTGTGAGTTGTATGGTTCCAAACTCGTTAGGACCAGGTGAGCTACTCATGCACTACGGTACCGATGCACAAAAACAGCAATATTTACCGGGCCTTGCTAAAGGTGAAGAGATCCCATGCTTTGGTTTAACCAGCCCAGAAGCAGGTTCAGATGCAGGCGCCATTCCAGATTCAGGTGTTGTTTGCTACGGTGAATATGAAGGTGCTCAAGTCCTTGGACTTCGCATGAATTTCTCTAAACGCTGGATTACGCTTGCGCCAATTGCCACCGTTGTTGGTCTAGCCTTTAAACTTTATGACCCAGAAGGCCTACTGGGAGATAAAAACAAAACAGAATACGGTATTACTTGTGCCTTAATTCCTGCAAGTCATACGGGTGTAAAAATAGGAGCACGCCATTATCCTGGTT
The DNA here is from genome assembly GCF_000581275.1 of Acinetobacter sp. 809848. Classification (NCBI taxonomy): domain Bacteria; kingdom Pseudomonadati; phylum Pseudomonadota; class Gammaproteobacteria; order Moraxellales; family Moraxellaceae; genus Acinetobacter; species Acinetobacter sp. 809848. Next base: position 17,841 of record NZ_JEXG01000007.1, on the reverse strand, counting down.
CACCATTTATGAATGGAACAGTAGAAGGAGAAGATATTTTTATTCCTATTGACTGGATTATTGGTGGTCAAGAAAATGCCGGAAAAGGCTGGCGAATGCTCATGGAATGTTTAGGTGTAGGCCGTGGTATTTCCCTTCCAGCTCTAGCAACAGCCGCAGGTGAAATGAGTTATTTAACCGTTGGTGCTTTTGCGAAAATTCGCCAGCAATTTAATATTTCTGTCGGTAAATTTGAAGGCGTACAAGAAGCAACCAGTGAAATTGCCAGCGATGCCTATATGCTTGAAGCATTTCGTTATTTAGTGACATGTGGCCTAAACCAAGGTGGAACACCTGCCGTGATGACTGCTATGGCAAAATATTATGCAACTGAAACGATGCGTAAAGTCGTAAATCACGGAATGGATATTGCTGGAGGACGTGCTATTCAACTTGGACCACGTAATTTCCTTGCCCTTACCTATCAAGCAATTCCAATTGCTATTACGGTAGAAGGTGCAAATATTTTGACCCGTTCATTGATGATTTTTGGTCAGGGCTCAATGCGTTGTCATCCTTATCTATTTGAAGAGTTACAACTCCTTCAATCTGAAGATAAAAATAACTCAGTCAAAAAATTCGATGATTTGTTATTTAAACATTTAGCCTATACCTTTAACCGCGGTGCTAGATCATTTGCCTACGGTTGGACAGGTGGCTCAAGCGATGCGCCTCAGTCAGCAGATCAATTCACTGCAAGTTACTATAAAACGATTAATCGTTTTAGTGCCAACTTCGCACTTGTTTCAGATATGTCACTTGGCCTACTTGCAGGCGACTTAAAACGCAAAGAAATGTTATCAGGTCGCTTGGCAGATATTCACGCGCACCTCTTTATTTCTACTGCGATATTAAAATTTTATGAAGCTGGACAAAAAACTGAAGCTGAACAACTTCACGCTAAATTAGCTCTACAAAAAGCGCTCTTGAATATTCAGGAAGCATTTTGGGGATTATTTGAAAACTTCCCAGCTAAACTTCCAGCAGCATTTGTAAAATGGATCTGTTTCCCTCTTGGACGTGTCATTTCAAAACCTGACGATGAGTTAAAACAGCAAGTCGCTGAACTTATGATGCAGGAGCATCCTTTTAGAGAGCAGCTTAAACATCATGTATTTTATTCAACCAAAGCCGATGATGTAACTGGTCGTTTAGAGCATACTTTCCAAATCCTGCGAACGCTTGAACCACTTTGGGATAAGTTTAAAAAAGCTGAATCTAAAGGCAAATTTACGGGACTTACTTTCGAAGAGAATATTGCACAAGCGATAAAAGAAGGCTTTATTTCTGAAAGCGAAGCTCAACAATTATTGCAATACAACGCAATTCGATTCGATAGCATGCTTACAGATGTGTTTGATGAAGATTTAAATAAAGATCTTCCTTTGTCGAACCCTCATCAAATTTAGTGACTGATGCCTCCACTAATTCACTATTGCAATCACACTTGATTCGCATTAATTAATAAACAGCCATAAAAGCGTCAATCGACGCTTTTATTTTTAGGAGAAATTAATGTCTAAGCAAGATTACGAAAATGGATTAAAAGTTCGCACAGAAGTGATGGGAGAAGCTTTTGTAAAGCGTGCACAAGAAAATACCGTACCCTTTACCCAGCCTGTGCAAGACTGGATTAACGAGCATGCATGGGGATCGACTTGGCAACGTGAAGGTGTGCTACCTCGTAAATATCGCTCATTAATTACTTTGGCAATGCTCACGGCACTAAAATCACCAACTGAACTCAAAGGCCATGTTCGTGGTGCACTCAACAATGGTTGTACAGTTGAAGAGATTCAAGAAACTTTATTACACAGCCTGCCATATTGCGGCGCCCCTGCTACACAAGAAGCTTTTCGCGCTGCTTTAGAAGTGATTCAAGAATATCAACAAAAATAACTTCAATTGAGCCAGCACTCTACTGGCTCTTTTTATCTAATTCAATTTGGATGAATGCATCTGAAACTTACAATCATCAATCACAATAGCCTGACGGCAAATCCCCTCTACTTGACGCTGCTTTTCAAAAACTGCCGCTGACATAGGTTCAAAACTATCAAAAAAGCAGATTTCATTTTGATCTATAGAATAAATGAGCGACTGATTTCCAACACCTGCTAAAGTATCGTAATAGACAATCACCATTTTTCCATTTTCAATTGCAGCTTGAATATCTTGATAGCTTAGTGCTGGTCCAGTTGGAATTTTTAATACCTTTGCTTCTTTATAGCTCATTCGTTCGCTTTGGCTAATGCTAGGATCCTCATCTGAATGAAATGACACTTCAAATCCTAGTTTCTTTAAAGCAACAGCTAAGGCAATAGTATAGGTGCCTCCTTCATCGTGTCGGCAAACATTAATCAGCTCAACCACATCAATTTGTACTCCATGATGCTGAAGCACCATCCAAACTGCAAAAACGCCACAGTTTGACTCTAGGCTTGCCAACGACTCGGGAATATTTAATGCCATAATTAGAATCTAAAGTGATAATTACGCAGATAATAAACAAAACTGGATTGGCACTAAAAGCTTTTCCAAGTACAATGTTTCGCTAGTCGAGGGATGCTGCGACAATTGATCGGCACTAAAGATCAATTTGCCAGGCTCGACGATCGGTTAAACGCTCGTTTTAACCAACAACGGCATCCGCGAACAGAATGATCAATACTATTTTTTCCTAGGAGATCCTGATGAACGCGGTTAATGCTTCATTTACAGATTACAAAGTTGCTGACATCTCTCTTGCTGATTACGGCCGTAAAGAAATTAAACTTGCTGAAGCAGAAATGCCAGCTTTGATCGGCTTACGTAAACGCTATGCAGCTTCAAAACCACTTGCTGGTGCAAAAATTCTTGGTTGTATTCACATGACTATTCAAACAGCGGTTCTTATTGAAACGCTTGTTGAATTAGGTGCTGAAGTACGCTGGACATCATGTAACATTTTCTCAACTCAAGACCATGCTGCTGCAGCAATTGCTGCTCGCGGTATTCCAGTTTTTGCTTGGAAAGGTGAAACTGAAGAAGAATATGTATGGTGTTTAGAGCAACAGATTAATGTAAATGGCCAACCTTGGGATGCCAACATGATCTTGGACGATGGCGGTGATTTAACTGCTCTTGTTCATGAAAAATACCCTGCGCTTTTAGAACGTATTCACGGTATTACCGAAGAAACCACAACAGGTGTTCAACGTCTTATCGAAATGTGGAAAGACGGTTCTTTGAAAGTTCCTGCGATCAACGTAAACGACTCAGTTACCAAGTCTAAAAACGACAACAAATATGGTTGCCGTCATTCATTAAATGACGCAATCAAACGTGCAACTGACATGCTTTTATCTGGCCGTCGCGCACTTGTGATCGGTTATGGCGACGTAGGTAAAGGTTCTGCTCAATCTTTACGCCAAGAAGGCATGATCGTTCGTGTAACCGAAGTTGACCCGATTTGTGCAATGCAAGCATGTATGGACGGCTATGAAGTTGTATCTCCATACAAAAACGGCGTACAAACAGGCAAAAAAGAAGATATTAACCACGACTTACTTGGAAATACTGACCTTGTTGTAACCACTACTGGTAACTACCACGTGTGCGATGCAGCAATGTTAGACAGCTTAAAAGCTGGTGCAGTTGTATGTAACATCGGTCACTTCGATACAGAAATTGACACGGCTTATTTACGTGGTTACAAGTGGGTTGAAGTTAAGCCACAAGTTCACCAAGTTTATCGTTCAGAAGACGAAAACGATTACCTTATCCTTCTTTCTGAAGGCCGCCTTGTAAACTTAGGTAATGCAACTGGTCACCCATCACGTGTAATGGACGGTTCTTTTGCTAACCAAGTTTTAGGTCAAATTCACTTATTCCAAGAGAAATTTGCCGACCTACCTGCAAGTGAAAAAGCTGCAAAAATTCGCGTAGAAGTTCTTCCTAAGAAACTTGACGAAGAAGTTGCTGCTGCAATGGTTGCAGGTTTCGGTGGTGTACTTACTCAGTTAACTCAAGAGCAAGCTGATTATTTAGGCGTTGCTGTTGAGGGGCCATTCAAATCTGACGCTTACAAATACTAAGAACATAAGGGCAGACGGTGAACCGACTGCCCTTTTTTCTAAAAATGTTTCGCTGTTTACAAGGATTTGACATGACTAAACGTACACCTATTTCTTTTGAGTTTTTTCCGCCAAAAACTGATGCCGGTGCTGAAAAACTTCGTATTGTTCACCAAGAATTACAGCAATTAAATCCAGAGTTTTTCTCGATTACTTATGGTGCTGGTGGTTCTACTCGTGAACGCACACTTGCTGCTATTGAAGATTTCAATGGTAAAGGCACTCCTGTTGCCCCTCACCTTTCTTGTATTGGTGATGATAAGACGCGTATTGCTGAACTACTCGATTTATACAAAGCTCAAGGCATTGACCGTATTGTCGCTTTACGTGGTGACTTACCATCTGGACAGGTTGGTCTTGGCGAACTTCCTTATGCTCAAGATTTAGTACGTTTTATTCGTGAGCACTCAGGCGACCATTTTCATATTGAGGTTGCGGCTTATCCAGAAATGCATCCTCAAGCCGAAAGCCTTGACTCAGATATCCAACGTTTTATTGAAAAAGTACAAGCTGGTGCCAATGCAGGAATTACTCAATTCTTCTTTAATCCAGACTCATACTTTTATTTTATAGAGCGTTTGGAAAAAGCTGGAATTAACATTCCAGTCGCTCCTGGTATCATGCCTATTACCAATGCAAGTAATTTAATTCGCTTTGCAGATGGTACTGGTGCTGAAATTCCTCGCTGGATTCGTAAGCAATTACAAGCCTATGGCGATGACAGTGAAAGTATTAAAGCTTTTGGTCATGAAGTTGTTGTTAAGCTATGCGAACGCCTCATTGCAGGTGGTGCACCAAGCTTACACTTCTACTCAATGAACCAAGTCGAACCAACTCGTCAGCTTGTTGTTGACCTTGGTTTAAATTAATTTTGTAAGGCGTACCCAATGAATCGTTTTTTTATCGAAACTGAACTTACAGTTGGCTCAACAATTCAACTGACAGAATCAGTATTCCATCATTGGGTGCGTGTTTTACGTGCACAACTACAAGAACAAGCGACTCTATTTAATGGACAAGGTGGTGAATATCTCGCGACTTTGTCCGAAATTAATAAAAAAAATGCGTTTGTCACCATTGAGAATTTTAACCCTGCAAACCGTGATGCCCCTTTTAAAGCTGTTTTAGGTCAAGTCATGAGTAAAGGCGATCGAATGGATTATGCCATTCAGAAAGCCACTGAATTGGGTGTAAGTCAGATTCAATTGCTAACAAGTGAGCGTTGTGAAATGCGCTTAAAATACGACCGCGATCAAAAAAAATTAGATCATTGGCAAGCTGTTGCAATTGCAGCATGTGAACAATGTGGCTTGAACTTAGTTCCAGAAGTATTAGCGCCTATTTCTCTTCATGAATGGTTAAGTTCTTCTGAGCTTCCTCAATCTAAATTTGTTTTAGCACCAGAAAAAGAACAAAAAGATGTATTGGCGGGAATACAGCCTGAACTTGCCTTATTGATTGGCCCAGAAGGTGGCCTAAGTGAAAATGAAATTACCCAAGCCAATCAAGCTGGATTTATGAACTGGTGCATTGGTGACCGAGTTTTGCGTACAGAAACTGCCCCTGTTGTTGCCTTGTCTATTTTAAATTATCGATTTTTATCCACCTAAGTTCTCTGCACATTGATTAAATCATTATTTAAAGTCAACTTACTTTTATTGTATGAATAAAATTTCAAATTCTTTTTCACTGATAAATCAGATTCTTTCTGTATATATGTAAAAAAATAGGATAGAAAAATCTTATGTCTGGGCTTCAGGAAGAATATCTACAGCATCAAACAAAAATTGAACAGCTGAAACTTTCAACTCAATATATCCGCTGGTATTTAATTAGCCTGATATTACTGTGCCTCATTTCATATGGTATTTTTTCTTACTATTTTTCATCTACAATAACAATATTTAGCTGGTCTATTGGCCTTACCGTCGTCGCTCTTGTCTGCTTATTATTTATTCCAAATATTTTAACCCACTATCGCACGATTGATTTTACAAAAAAAGCTGATCGTGTCTTACAAAGTATTTGTTTATTATCAGGAATTTTAATTGGAATAAATGTCACAATTATTCATTTTTATCTACCTCCTGACTTAATTGCACTACCAGATGCTCATATTTTAATTGCTTTATTTATTACTTCGGCTCATATCATTGGCCTTACTTTTTTAACACAGCAACCCCGATATTTTTATCTCTTATTTATTCCTAGTACCCTCCCTCTATTAATTGCTCAATTCACACATAATCCCATAACTCAGCTACCTTTTTATTTCGCCTATAACCTCACCTTTGTAGCAACTGTGCTTTGTGCATATGCAACTCAACGCAATTACCAAAAGATCTCTCAATTATTATTAAAAAATAAACAGCTTGTTCAAATTTCAGACCAGCATACCCAATGGGCTGAAGAATTATGTGTACAACTCCAACAAGAAGTGAATAAGTCCAAAGATATTGAAGCCCAGCTTCAATTTAATAATCATTTACTTGAGCAAAAAGTACGTGAACGTACCTATGACCTCACCAAAATGAATGAGCAACTCGAAAGCCATCACTATAATTTAGCTTTTGCACATGAAACTGCGGGTATTCGACCTTGGGATTGGGATATTGAAAGTCAAAGATTGGAAATTACATTTTTCGATCAACAAAAACAAACTCAAACCGCCGTTATTCATCTCAATACCATATTAGATCGTATACACCCAAGCGATAAAAAACTTTTTGACGAACGTTTAAAACAACATTTGGAAGGCGTTACAGATCATTTTAATATCACCTTTCGAATTTTACGTCGAGATGGTTCTTGGAGATGGATTCATGATGTAGGCCGTGTCATCACTAGAGATCCAAAGACACAAAAAGCGCTTCGTATGGTAGGAATGACCCGCGATATACATCAAGAGAAAAAGGACCAAGAACATCTAAGACTATCTGCAATTGTGCTCGAGCAAGCTGCGGAAGGAATATTTATTTTAGATGAGCACCTAAACTATATTGATAGTAATCCCTACTACGAAAAATTAACCGGATTTTCTAAGTCAGAACTTCTGAATAAAGAACTATTTAGCATTACAATTAATCAAAAAGAACTACAACAACAGTTTCATACATCAATAACGCAACAACTTCTGGAGACAGGAGAATATATGGGCCAGTTTGATGAAAAGTTTAGTTCTGGTAAAAGCGTATATTTATGGTTGCATATCAATGTGGTCAAAGATGAATTCAATCAAATTACCAATTATATTGGATTTGCACGCGACCTCACTGAGCAAAAGCGCCAAGAGCAGCACCTATCTTACTTAAAAAACTACGATAGCCTCACCCATCTGCCTAATCGTCTTTACTACTACAATCAATTACATCAATATCTTGTAAACCCTTCATATAACATTAAAAATCTAGCATTAATACGGGTAAATATTGACCGCTTCCGAGCTTTCAATGAATTTTTAAATAATGATAGTGGTGATGAGTTACTTAAACAGTTCGCACAAAGATTACGCTTAATCAATATCAATGCGATTTTAGTCGCCTATTTAAATAGTGATGATTTTGCAATCATTTATGAAATTTCGCCAATTCATCCAAATGTTGAGCAATATTGCCAAAACATTTTACAAGCACTCAATGCACCTTTTTACATTGATAATCACGAATATTTTATTACCGCATCTATCGGTGTTGCATGTTTTCCTGAACATGGCAGACAAATTGATCATCTCAACAATCATGCAGAGCAAGCTCTTTCCGAGGCAAAACGTTTAGGTGGTAATACAATTTGCTATTACTGCAATAAAACAAATCACTCATATAAAACTGCCGATTTAGAGCAAGAGCTACGTAAAGCCATCCAAAATGATGAATTTGTCATTTATTACCAGCCCAAAATTAATCTACACGATCAATCAATTATTAGTTTTGAAGCACTCATTCGTTGGCAGCATCCTGAAAAAGGATTAATCCTGCCAAATATGTTTATACCTTTTGCTGAGCGTAGTAGCCTGATCTCAGATATTGGGAAAGTTGTTTTAGATAAAGTTGGAAAGCAACTCCAAGAGTGGAAAAATGCTGGTTATATCAATATTCAAGTCTCTGTAAATATTGTCGCTCAACAAATACATCGAGGCTTATTACTCAACGACTTAGATGAGGTTTTGCAAAAATATAATATTCAAGGTTCAGATCTCGAACTTGAAATTACAGAGTCAGCCCTTCTAGACAATACTGCCAATGTAAAAACGCTATTACATGCGATAAAACAACGAGATATCTCCATTGCCTTAGATGACTTTGGTACGGGTTATTCATCTTTAGCCTATCTGACAGAGTACCCAATTGACGTATTAAAAATTGATCGTGCTTTTATTTCTAAAATTGGTGATCACAAACAAGAAGCAATAGTAAATGCAATGATCGCGATGGGTAAAAGTATGGGACTTAAACTGGTTGCTGAAGGTGTAGAAACAAAAGAACAAGTCACCTATCTACAAAAACAGCAATGTGATTTTTTACAAGGCTATTTCTTTAGTCGCCCTATTCCTGCCGAGCAGATTATTCCTTATCTACAAACAAATCCGCATATTTCTTAATTGTTCTAATCATCTATTTTACCTATGCTGCTTTTTCCAAAAATGAGCGTTTTTGACTGTGAGAAATAAAGAAGTAGTGTTATATTCTTTAGCATTTAGCTCACCACGGGGCTATTGGCAATTCGTCTACTATTCTCTTAATTGGTAAAAATTAAAGCATAGTTAAAGAAGCGAGTTGCCTCTCCCTAAATGAGCAATTTGACTAGTTTGCTTTTTTGTATCAAATAGAGACTCAGATGGACGATCAATCTTTAAAACAGGCCGCTTTAAATTACCATGAATATCCAAACCCAGGGAAAATCAGCGTCACCCCAAGTAAGCAACTTGTCAACCAACGAGATTTGGCTCTAGCCTACTCACCAGGAGTTGCTGCGCCATGTTTAGAGATTGAACGTGATCCATCTGCTGCTGCTAAATATACAGCTCGCGGAAACTTGGTTGCCGTAGTCAGTAACGGTACAGCTGTTCTTGGTTTAGGTAATATTGGACCATTAGCGTCTAAACCTGTAATGGAAGGTAAAGGCGTACTTTTCAAGAAGTTTGCTGGTGTTGACGTATTTGACATCGAAATTGCAGAAAACGATCCAGATAAAATTGTAGATATTGTTGCCTCTCTTGAGCCAACTTTCGGTGGTATCAACCTCGAAGATATTAAAGCGCCAGAATGTTTCTATATCGAAAAGAAACTTCGCGAACGCATGAAAATTCCTGTATTCCATGACGATCAACACGGTACAAGTATCATTGTAGGTTCAGCTTTGCTTAATGCATTGCAACTTGTAAATAAGAAAATTGATGAAATCAAAATTGTAGCTTCAGGTGCAGGCGCTGCTGCCCTTTCTTGTTTAGATTTACTTTGTGCTTTAGGCGTAAATAAAGAAAATATCATTGTTGCCGATTCTCGCGGTCTACTCACTACTTCACGTGAAGGCTTGGATGAATCGAAAAAACGTTATGTTCAAGACATTAAAGCGACTCAGTTACATGAAGTAATGGCTGGTGCTGATATGTTCTTGGGTCTTTCTGCTGCTGGTATTCTCACCAAAGAAATGGTGAAACAGATGGCTGAGAACCCTATTATTTTTGCTTTGGCAAACCCAGATCCAGAAATTTTACCTGAACATGCACATGAAGTACGTCCTGATGTAATCATGGCAACTGGTCGTTCTGACTATCCAAACCAAGTAAACAACGCATTATGTTTCCCTTACATTTTCCGTGGTGCGCTTGACGTTGGTGCAACAACGATTAATGAAGACATGAAAATTGCATGTGTACATGCAATTGCACGTATGGCACACGTAGAAGCAGATGCAGCAACTTATGGCGAAAAATCTGCTTCATTTGGCCGTGACTACTTAATTCCACGTCCACTTGATCAACGTTTAATTTTAGAAATTGCCCCTGCTGTTGCTAAAGCTGCAATGGATTCAGGTGTTGCAACTCGTCCGATCGAAGATTTCTCTGCATACCGTCAAAAATTATCTGAGTTTGTTTATAACTCTGCATTCTTGATGAAACCGATTTTTGCTCAAGCAAAAACTGATCCTAAACGCATCGCATATGCTGAAGGTGAAGATGAGCGCGTATTACGTGCAGTGCAAATCGCAGTTGATGAAGATTTAGCTAAACCAATTTTAGTAGGTCGTACTGCTGTAATTGAAGCTAATATCAAAAAATTAGGCTTACGTTTACAACATGGCGTAAACATTGAGATTGTAGATCAAGAACAAAACCCGATGTATGAAGAGTTTTGGAAAGACTACTATCAAACTATGCAACGCAAAGGTATTACTGTTGAATATGCTCAACGTGAAGCACGTCGCCGTTCAACATTAATTGCATCTCTACTGGTTAAATTCGGTAAAGCAGACGGTATGTTATGTGGTACTTACAGTAGCTATAACATTCACCTTGACTTTGTACGCAATGTCATCGGTCTAAAAGAAGGTATGAATAACTTCTTCACCTTAAATGCATTAATGCTTGAAGATCGTAACTTGTTTATTGCTGATACATACGTAAATACAAACCCGACTGCTGAACAACTTGCTGAAATGACTATTTTAGCAGCTGAAGAAGTACGTCGTTTTGGTATTACTCCGCGTGTAGCCCTGCTTTCTCATTCAAGTTTTGGTAGTGACCAGACTGACTCAAGTGCTCAAAAAATGCGTGAAGTTTATCGTATTTTATCTGAGCAAGCTCCTGAGCTTGAAGTTGAAGGTGAAATGCACGGTGATGCAGCATTAGACGAAAACATTCGTCAATTTGCATTCCCTGGCTCACGTTTCAAAGGTTCGGCAAACTTGCTCATTATGCCAAACCTAGATGCAGCAAATATTTCATTTAACTTGTTGAAAGCAACTTCTGGTAACAACGTTACTATTGGTCCAATTTTACTTGGTGCAGCAAAACCTGTTCATATTTTGACACCTACAGCAACAACTCGTCGTCTTATCAATATGACTGCTTTAACTGTTGCTGAAATCCAACAACAAGAAAAGTAATTTAGAAACTGCTTTTTACGAAAAGCATCTCTAATGACTTGAGAAAACCTCTATTCTGTAGCATGATTGCTTGAAGAATAGAGGTTTTTTCATGCAAGTGTATTTAGTAGGCGGTGCCGTCCGTGATTTTTTACTTGGGCATCCCTATCAAGAAAAAGATTATGTTGTTGTCGGTGCAACGCCGGAACACATGCTCGCCCAAGGTTTTCAACCTGTAGGCAAAGATTTTCCTGTGTTTCTTCATCCCGAAACGAAAGAAGAATATGCACTTGCACGTACTGAAAGAAAATCTGGTAAAGGCTACCACGGCTTTCAATTTTTTACCGATACCACAGTAAGTTTAGAAGAAGATTTAATTCGCCGTGATTTAACCATCAATGCCATAGCAATGGATCAAGATGGCAAATTATACGATCCATATGGTGGTCAAACCGATTTAGAAAATAAAACTTTGCGTCATGTTTCAGAAGCTTTTGCTGAAGACCCTTTACGTGTTTTACGTGTTGCACGCTTTGCGGCTCGCTATTCTTCATATGGTTTTCAGATTGCGCCAGAGACAATGCAGCTTATGCAAACCATGGCCGAATCAGGTGAGCTTGATGCCTTAACACCAGAACGTGTATGGAAAGAGACTTCTCGCGCACTTTTAGAAGATCATGCGGATGTTTATTTTCAGACATTACGTGACTGTGGGGCGTTGAAACATCTTTTCCCTGAAATTGACGCATTATTTGGTGTACCACAGCGCCCTGAATATCATCCAGAAGTGGACTGCGGCATACATACCTTAATGTCATTACAGCAAGCTTGTAAATCAAACTATTCACTTGATGTTCGATTTGCTGTTTTAGTACATGATTTGGGTAAAGCATTGACTCCAGCTAACGAACTTCCTCGCCATATCATGCATGAAGAACGTGGAGTAAAACCTGTTACCGAGTTATGTGAACGTTTAAAAGTTCCAACTCAAACTAGACAGTTGGCATTATCAGTGTGTAAAGAACACCTAAAATGTCATCAAATTATGTCGTTAAAACCGGGAACAGTATGGCGTCTATTACAGCGTCTAGATGTATTACGTCGTCCTGAGAGAGTTGAAGCTTTTGTACAAGCATGTGAATGTGATGCTAAAGGAAGATTAGGTTTAGAAGACCGACCTTATCCACAAGCTCAGTACATGTTGGATGCGATGCAAATCGTTCGCTCTATTAAAGTTCAGGATTTACCTGAAAACATTAAAGGTGCTGAGATTGGTGAAATGCTCATTCAGTACCGTATTGATGCTTTAACTGAGTTCAAACATCAGCATCAAGCACTATCTCATACTTAATTAACACCAAGAAAAAAGCCTCATTACGAGGCTTTTTTATCTTTACTGTTTAGGCAGCGGTATAAATTGCGATTGAGTATTTTGGTTTTTTCTTTCCCCTACTGTCACCACAAAGTTTTGTTGCTTCCCATCTCGCTCGACCATTACATTAATTTCGCTGTTAGGCGCTTGTAATGCAACATAATTAATCAAATGAGATGCTGAAGTGATTTGTTGGTTATTCACCTGAATAATTTTATCACCAATCTTAATACCTGCTGATGCAGCTGGACCATTTTTCAAGACATCTGCAACCACAACACCAATTTGCTGTTTAGGTGTTAATACGTCTTCTTGTGTAGGCGGTACTAAACTAATACCTAACCATCCACGGACTACACGGCCATCTTTCAAAATCGAGTTTAAAACTTGTTGGCAAACTTTAGCAGGAATTGCAAAACCAATTCCTAAAGAACCACCTGACTGAGAGAAAATAGCAGTATTTACCCCGATTAAATTCCCAGCCACATCAATTAATGCTCCACCAGAGTTACCTGGGTTAATTGCGGCATCTGTTTGAATAAAGTCTTCATAGGTATTAATGCCTAAATCAGAGCGTTCAGTCGCAGAAATAATACCTTGAGTTACCGTTTGGCCTACGCCAAATGGGTTACCAATTGCTAAGACCACATCACCTACTTCATTACCACTCAACTTAAATGGCAATACAGGTAATTTATCTAAATCGATTTTAATTACAGCTAAATCAGTATCAGGGTCTGTTCCAACAATCGTTGCTTCTGCACGACGGCCGTCATGTAATGCAACTACAATCTGATCAGCTTGAGCAATCACATGATTATTCGTCAGAATATAACCATCAGCTCGTACAATAACCCCAGAGCCTAAGCTATTTTCATTTTGCTGTTGTTGTTCAGGAACCTGATTTCCAAAAAACTCACGGAAGACCGGATCACTTAATAATGGATGATTTTGTTTAACTTTCTGGGTCGTAAAAATATTAACAACTGCTGGCGCTGCAACTTTTACTGCAGCGCTATAAGATACCACCCCGCCCGCTCGCGAAGTATCAACGAGTGGTTCAACTTTCTCAGCAGGCATTTGCACCCCATCAACTGCAACAGTTGGTTTCGGCTGATGGTATTTTTGCCATGCAATAAAACTGGCAATTACAATAATAAGTAACACCCAAGGTAACCATGTAAAGGTGCGGCGCACGTTCATATCCTCTACGCAAAGAAGTTTTTAATTAAATTAATATATTGAACAAAAAGAGTTTTCAGTTAAGCATTTTAAATTAAATATGTCGATATACATAAAAAAGTCAAAAAAGATTTGTCTAGCTTTAGTTACACAACAAAATATGTTTCTATAGCTTTAGCAATTATTTACTACTCAATTCAGGAAATATCATGGCAAATTTGCATGAAATTATTCAGTGGTGCGACCAAACCTTAAAAGCGGCAGAATTTAAAGATTACGCACCAAATGGCCTGCAAATTGAAGGTTCAACTGAAGTAAAACGTATCGTTTGTGCGGTTACTGCTTCCGAAGATGCGATTGATGCAGCAATTGCTCAAAATGCAGATTTATTACTCGTACATCATGGTTATTTTTGGAAGGGTGAACCGTATCCAATTACTGGAATGCGAGGCAACCGCATTAAAAAACTCATTCAAAATAATATTTCATTAGTCGCTTATCATCTACCTTTAGATGCACACCCAACTTTGGGCAACAATGTAGCGATTGCAGAAAAACTAAACTTGAAGAATTTAGAACCACTCGATTTAACCGAGAAACATCCGATTGGTAATATTGGTTATTTAGAGCAAGCAGTTTCTGTAGATGAGTTTAAAGCACAGCTTCAAAACAGTTTTGATTTTAAAGTGATTCATTTGCCAGCAGAAAAGCAAAGCATTCAAAAAGTAGGCTTCTGTACAGGCGGCGCTCAAGATTTTATTGCTAAAGCTGCTTTGCAAAATTGTGATGCTTATATTTCAGGTGAAGTCAGTGAACGAACTTTTTATGAAGCAAAAGAATTAGGGGTTCACTATTTCGCCTGTGGTCACCATGCTACTGAGCGTTATGGAGTTCAGCGTTTGGCACAAGCGATCTCAAAACAGTTTTCAATTGAAGCTGAATATTTTGAATTGAATAATCCGATTTAATTAAGTCTTTTTTTCAATCTGTGTTATGCGTATTAATTAGATCTTTATTGTGTATAGTTCTTTAAAACGATGCCCTATTGTTACCAGAATCATTTACAATAGAGCCACTTAATTGTATAACCCAGCAAATGCAAGGAATAGGAACATGACAACCATTACTTTACCTGCACTTCCATATGGCTATGATGATTTAGCGCCACATATTAGTAAAGAAACTTTAGAATACCATCACGATAAACACCACAATACCTATGTTGTTAACTTAAACAACTTAATCAAAGGGACTGACCTTGAAGGTAAAACTTTAGAAGAAATCATTAAAGCGACTGCTGGTGATGCATCTAAAGCTGGTATTTTCAACAATGCTGCTCAAGTTTGGAACCACACTTTCTACTGGAACAGCATGAAGCCAAATGGTGGTGGTAAGCCTACTGGCGCAATCGCTGCTAAAATTGACGAAGCTTTTGGTAGCTACGAAAAGTTTGCAGAAGAATTTACTGCTGCTGCAACAACTCAATTCGGTTCAGGTTGGGCTTGGTTAGTTGCTGATGAAGTAAACGGTAAATTATCTATTACTAAAACTTCTAATGCAGACACTCCACTTGCACATGGCCAAATTGCTGTATTAACAATTGACGTATGGGAACATGCTTACTACATCGATTTCCGTAACTTACGTCCTAAATACATCGCAACTTTCCTAGAAAGCCTTGTGAACTGGGACTATGCAAATGCAAAACTTGCAGGTCAACCAGCTGGTGTAGAGAAATAATTTTATTTCTTTATGAAAAACCACCCTATTTGGGGTGGTTTTTTTATTTTTAATACAGCAAAAGCATATTAATCAAGCAAACGATTCATTTTCTTTAATATTCTTATTGACGCTTTTAGATTTCATCCATAAAATGCGCATCAGATTCTCCAATAGCTCAGTCGGTAGAGCGACGGACTGTTAATCCGCAGGTCCCTGGTTCGAGCCCAGGTGGGAGAGCCAAGATTCTAAAAGCCCGCATTTATTGCGGGTTTTTTCTTTTCTAATGATTTAATAATTTTTCATTATTTTGAATAAAATCAATGTTTCGAGTATTTTTAAACCAAACGATTAGATATTCACTCTAATTCTGTTATTAAGGCTTGACCCAGCCCTCTTTCCTGCCTAAAATCCTTTTCCAGATTCTCCCATAGCTCAGTCGGTAGAGCGACGGACTGTTAATCCGCAGGTCCCTGGTTCGAGCCCAGGTGGGAGAGCCAAGATTCTTAAAAACCCACTCATCATGAGTGGGTTTTTATTTGTATGATGCCTTCACATGTTCGAATCGAGTCACTTATTTTTTATTGTTTTAGGTTGCGTAAGCACCTGTATTTTTCTTCTTGTTTGTTTACGCCCTTATTTATTTCCAAAACAAAAATTCTTTGCTCGCCCTGTCATTACAAACTTTGAAACTCAAATGTTTATACGTTTAAAACAAAGTTTTCCAAATTATCATGTGTTAGCACAAGTGGCGTTTAGCGCATTAATTACCAGTAATGACTATAAAATTCGTAGTCAGTTCAATCGTAAAGTTACTGACTTTGTTGTGCTCAACGACAAGATGGAAGTCATGGCCATCATTGAACTAGATGACCCTACCCATCTTGAAAAAGTAGAAGAAGACCGTATTCGTGATCAAATGCTTACTGAAGCAGGCTACCTTGTAAAGCGTTACACAAATATTCCTACTGTACGCCAATTACAAAAGGATATTCATTAACAAGCTATTTCGATTCAGAATTTGCAGCTTCTTTCTCAGCTATTCTTTTTGCCATCTCTAAACGCTGTTGTTCATATTGTTTTTTATTCTTAGCATCGCTTTTTGCAGCCAAGAAAAGTATTCCAATAATTAGAAAAGGAATAAGTAAACCTAATCCCATTAATAACCAAGGAACAGATTTTTTTTCAACAGGTTGCTGGCTCATAAGTTCTTCAAACTCAAATAGTATCAAATCAAACTGTGTAACAATATAACAAAAAAGGCCCTTTTCAGGACCTTTTTAATTTGAAGATTTTAAATACAAAAAATTATTGTGCTATTCCAGTACATTCAACATTCTTACTAGCATCTATTACTGATGGATCAAGCACTATATTTGTTTTAGCTGGCATCTTAGATTGAACAAATTGATAAATTTCAGCATTTCTACATACAATCGCCTGAGTATGGGCAGCTCCAACAACAGGTACAAATGTCACATCAGTTCCCATTTTTTTAAGTCCCTCTTGTAAGGCATTAGTAACAGGATATGGTACAGCCATATCCGCAGTACCTTGAACAATCATGACTGGTGAATTAATTTTTTTGGTAGCAGGTTGATTATCTACCAAGAATTTTTGTACCGTTGGATTCTCCTGGAAATTACCAGCTAGGCCTGGATAATCTAGAACTGTTTTACCAGTATTAGTCGCAAGAAAATCTCGAATATCATCTGCAAATTTATTATGCAAATCAGTTAAACAGACTCCATTTTCACCCGTAGTGCCTTCTGCAAACTCAGCTATACTTTGAGAACGTTGTTGAAAGATTGCACGATAATTAAATTTAGGTTCATAAGCAGTAATACCCACTGTGGTATATGCAGCATATGCAAGTAGCTCGGCATACACTTCCACAGCCGTACCAACAGGTGCGGTACCAGCCTGCTCTTTCTGAAGAATGTCTCTAATTGCTTGCGGAGCAATTTTAGAAATAATATCGCCAAGGCTAGAAGCTGGTGCTGTTGCAACAGCTCCTTTGTAGTTAGTGTCGTTATTAGCAAATTCAGCTGTTCCTAATGAAGCATGGCCTCCTTGAGACTGCCCAATTGACATCCATGAACTATTTAACTGACTACCGTAATGATCTTTAGCAGCTTTAACTGCTGCAATTGCAGATTTAGCCTCACTTCCTAAATTAAGGTATGGATGCATGCCTCTAGTACCTAAACCTTCATAGTCAGGTGCCACAATCACATAACCAGCAGCTAATAAAGTATCCGCTAGAATTTTAAAACGTGGATTAATCGTATTGTTGCTTGGTGCACAACTATCCCCTACACCTACTGTGCC